>JBKJXJ010000340.1:0-11162 GCA_046716125.1 Candidatus Eiseniibacteriota bacterium | reverse complement strand
CGGTCTACGACCTCGGCCGGGCGGCGACGGCCGAACTGCTCGCCCGCCAGGATGTGGACCCCGCCCGGCTGGACGAGGTCATCTTCGGCAACTGTGGGAACCCGGCCGAAGCCGCGAACGTCGCCCGCATCACCGCGCTCCTCGCCGGCGTCCCCGAGCCTGTCCCGGCGTTAAGCGTCCATCGCAACTGCGCCTCGGGCATGGAAGCGGTGGCCGCGGCCGCGTACCGCATCCAGGCCGGCTCGGCGAAGCTGGTGCTCGCGGGCGGCATGGAATCCATGAGCCAGATGCCGCTCCTCTTCACTTCCGCCTACGGCGAGTGGCTCGAAGGGTTGATGCGCGCGAAGACGCCGCTCCAGAAGCTGGGGGTCCTGACGCGGTTCCGCCCGGGCATGCTCGCCCCGCGCATCGCGCTGGTCGAGGGGCTCACCGACTACGTGTGCGGGCTCAACATGGGGCAGACCGCCGAGGTGCTGAGCCGGGAGTTCCGGGTGAGCCGGCTCGACCAGGACCGTTTCGCCCTCGAGAGCCACCAGCGCGCGGTCGCCGCGCGCGAGCGGCTGCGCGAGGAGATCGCGCCGGTCTTCCCCGCGCCTCAGTACGAGGTGGTGCACGACGACGTGGGGCCACGCGAGGGGCAGACGCTCGAGGCGCTGGGCAAGCTCAAGCCCTACTTCGACCGCAAGAACGGCACGGTCACCGTCGGCAACGCCTGTCAGGTCACCGACGGCGCGGTCGCGCTCCTGATCGGCGACCAGGCGACCGCCGCTCGCTGGCCGGTGCCGCCGCTCGGCCGCATCCGGAGCTTCGCCTTCGCCGGACTCTCGCCGCGCCGCATGGGACTGGGGCCGGTGTTCGCGGCGTCGCGCGCGCTGCAGGGCGCAGGATTGGAGCTGTCGGACTGCGAGCTGTTCGAGATCAACGAGGCGTTCGCGGCCCAGGTCCTGGCGTGCATCGTGGCGGCCAGGTCGGAATCGTTCGCGCGTGACGAGCTCGGTCGCACCCGGGCGCTGGGCGAGTTCCCGGCCGATCGGCTCAACGTGAACGGCGGCGCCATCGCGCTCGGCCATCCGGTGGGGGCGAGCGGCGCCCGGCTGCTGCTCACGCTATTGCTGGAAATGCGCCGCCGCCGGATGCGCCGCGGCCTGGCCTCGCTGTGCGTCGGCGGCGGGCAGGGTGCCGCGTTCGTGCTGGAGCGCGACTGATGCCGGTCTTCCACATCGAGACGCCGGTCACCGGGATCGCCCACCTCGTCATGGACCACCCCGCGCGCAAGGTGAACGTGCTCGACGCCGAGGCGCTCGCCGATCTCGACCAGGCCTTGACCGAGCTGGGTGGCATCGGCGGCCTCAAGGGCGTGGTGCTCCGCAGCGGCAAGAGCGGCTCGTTCATCGCCGGCGCCGATGTCACCGCGATCGGCGCGCTCACCGACCGGGACCAGGTCCTCACGCTGATCCGGCGTGCTCACGCGGCGTTCAACCGGCTGGCCGCGCTCCCGTGTCCGACCGTGGCGGCGATCGACGGCATCTGCCTGGGCGGTGGGACCGAGCTGGCGCTCGCCTGCGACTCGCGCATCGCAAGCGAGGAACCGCACACCCAGATCGGGCTGCCGGAAGTGCTGCTCGGCATCTTCCCGGGCTTCGGTGGATCCCAGCGGCTGCCGCGGCTGATCGGGCTCGCCGGCGCACTGGACCTGATCCTCACCGGGCGCGCCCTCGACGCCCGCCGGGCCGAGAAGGCGGGGCTCATCGCCCGCGCGGTCCCCGCCGCGTGGCTGATCGAGCGCGCCCACGAACGCATCGAAGCGCTGGCCGCCCGCCCCTCGGGCCAGCGAAGGGATGTCCACCGCCCGCGCGGGTTCGCCGCCTGGTTCGTGGACCGCACGCCGTTCGGGCAGGCGATCGCGCTCGGCAAGGCCCGCTCGATGACCCGTGCGCGCACCGGCGGACACTATCCGGCGCCACTCGCCGCCATCGAGGTGCTCGAGCGCACGCTCCGTCTGCCGCTCGAGGCGGGCCTCGAGATCGAGGCCGCGCAGGTCGCCGATCTCGTGGTCGGCCCGGTGTGCAAGAACCTGGTGCGCATCTTCGAGCTCTCGGAGCGCGCGAAGAAGGATCCGGTCGCGGACCCCGCGCTCAAGCCCGCCACGGTCCGCACGCTGTTGCTCGCGGGCGCCGGCGTGATGGGTGGCGGCATCGCCGAGCTGGCGAGCCGCTCCGGGATCGAGGTGCGAGTGCGTGACGTGAAGCCCGAGCCGCTCACGCGGGCGCTCCTCACCGCGCGCGCCTTGATCGCCGAGCGGGGCCGGCGGCGTCGCGGCGGCAAGGACGCCGCGCGGGAGGCGAATGCTCAGATGGCTCGCATCCAGCCCACGCTCGAGCTGAACGGCGCCGGCCGGGCCGACGTGGCCATGGAGGCGGTGGTCGAAGATCTCGAGATCAAGCGTCGGGTGTTCGCTGAGCTGGACGTGCGTCTGCCGGCGGGCGCTGTGCTGGCGACCAACACCTCGTCGCTCTCGGTGGATGCCTTGGCCGAGGGTCTCTCGCATCCCGAGCGGCTCTGTGGCTTCCACTTCTTCAACCCGGTCCACCGCATGCCGCTGGTCGAGGTGGTGCGCGGCACGCGGACGTCGGACCAGACCATCGTCACGGCGGTGGCGTTGGCGCGCCGCCTGGGCAAGACCCCGGTCGTCGTGGCGGACGCACCCGGGTTCGTCGTCAACCGCATCCTGATGCCCTACCTCAGCGAGGCCATGGTGCTGCTCGAGGAAGGCCACGCCCTCAGGGACATCGACGGCGCGATGCGGCGCTTCGGGATGCCGATGGGACCGTTCGAGGTGCTGGACGAGGTCGGGCTCGACGTGGCGAACAAAGTGGGCAAGGTGCTGAGCCATGCGTTCCCGGACCGCATGTCCGCGGCGACGCCGCTGGAGAAGATGATCGCGGCCGGCCGGCTGGGGCGCAAGAGCGGGCTCGGCTTCTACCGGCACTCCGGCAGGAAGCGGCACGCGGATCCCGACGTGCGCGGGCTGCTCGGCCTCACCCGGGAGCGGAGCGGCTCGCGCCGCGAAGCCATCACCGAGCGGATGGTGCTGGCGATGATCAACGAGGCTTCGCGCTGTCTCGAGGAGAAGGTGGTGGCCGACGCCGGTGCGATCGATCTGGCGATGATCTTCGGCGCGGGCTTCCCGCCGTTCCGCGGCGGGCTGATGCGCCACGCCGACACGCTCGGACTCGCCCGGGTCGAGACCCGGCTCATCGCGCTAAGGGCCGAGAAGGGCGAGCGCTTCGCGCCTTCGGCGCTCCTCTCACGCCTGGCCGCCGAGAACGGCACGTTCACCGCGCCCATCGTCGCCGGGTAGCACGAGTGGTCTCCGGGAGCGCCTCATAGACCGCAAAACAAGATCGCCCGGCCGGGGTGACCGGGCGATGCTTGGTTGGCTCGGGGCTGCCGGGCCCGAACCTGTCTCGGAAGACCTGCGACGACTGGTTGGTAGTCGCTTGCCACGCGTTCGCATGCGCGTGACGAATCATTAGACGAGGCGGACCCCGGGAAAGTTGCAGCCTTCCCTCAGGGGGACCGTCAGGGACCGGTCAAAACTCGCCGCTTGGCCCGCCCCCTCCGCCCGGTCCCTCGTCTGACCCCCCGATCTGCCGCGCCCGGCCGGACGAGCCGGCGATGGGCCCGGAAACGGACGAAGCCCGCGCCGGGGTCGCCGGCGCGGGCTTCTCGTGAAGCGGCGGCTCAGGCCCCGGCGGGCCGGGGCGCGGGTGGGCTGAACGGATCGATCTTCGACACCTCGCCGGCCTTGGCGGTGGCCGGCTCGGCCTGGGGCGCCTCGGGCGGCGTATCGGGCTCGATCGGCTTGATGGGCGGCAGGGTCTCGCCGCGCAGGACCCGGTCCATCTCGTCACCATCGAGGACCTCGCGCTCGAGCAGCGTGTTCGCGAGCAGGGTCAGCTTGTCCATGTTGTCCCGCAGCATCGACTCCGCCTTGCTGTATGCCCGCTCGATGATGTTCCTCACCTCCTGGTCGATCAGCACCGCGGTCGACTCGCTGTAATCCTTGTGGCTCGAGATCTCGCGGCCCAGGAACACCATCTCCTCCTTCTTGCCGAAGGTGAGCGGGCCCAGGTTGTCGCTCATGCCCAGCTCGCACACCATGCGGCGGGCGAGCGCGGTCGAGTTCTCCAGGTCGCTCGCGGCGCCGGTCGTGAGATGGCCGAAGACCAGTTGTTCGGCCGCCCGGCCGCCCATCGCGCCGGCCAGCCAGCGCTCGAGGTCCTCCTTCGAGCGGGAATGGCGCTCCTCGCGCGGCAGGTACGAGGTGATGCCGAGCGCCCGTCCGCGCGGGATGATCGTCACCTTGTCCACCGGTTCCGAGCCGGGCGTCAGCCAGGAGACCAGCGCGTGGCCGGCCTCGTGGAAGGCGGTGCTCTTGCGCTCGCCCTCGGTCATGACCAGGCTGCGGCGCTCCATGCCGAGCATGACCTTGTCCTTGGCGTCCTCGAAGTCCTGCATGACGACCTTCTTGCGATTCCGACGCGCCGCCAGCAGCGCCGCCTCGTTCACCATGTTGGCGATGTCGGCGCCGGCCAGCCCGGGCGTGCCGCGCGCGAGCTGCTGCAGGTTCACGTCGTCATCGAGCGGGATGTTACGCGTGTGCACGCGGAAGATCCCTTCGCGACCGCGCACGTCGGGCCAGTCGACGACGATCTGCCGATCGAAGCGCCCGGGCCGCAGCAGCGCCGGATCGAGCACGTCGGGACGGTTGGTCGCGGCGATCATGATGACGCCTTCGTTCGATTCGAACCCATCCATCTCGACCAGCAGCTGATTCAACGTCTGCTCACGCTCATCGTGCCCGCCGCCAAGCCCCGCGCCGCGATGACGGCCAACAGCGTCGATTTCATCCACAAAAACAATGCAATTATGTGTGAATAAACGATTTGCGACAAAGTTGTGATATCGATCCAGGCACAGGTCATATACAGATTCATCTGTGGTCGTCCGCTCGATCGCCTGAACTCTGGACCAGCACACAGCGGACTCTGCCAGCGAGTCGAGACGCTCGAATTCCGCGGTAGGACGAACTCCACGTGACTCGCTCCACGCGTGCATTTCCCCCACAACCGCCTGAAGGCTAAGCCGAGAAGGCGTGGCAAGCCCACGTTCGTGCTGACTGACCTCGTGGCCCCGTTCGAAACTCCGCTGGCCCATGCCCAGGGAGACTCGTGCCGAACGGATCATGTTTCCCGCTGGAACTGAATCCAGCCGCGAAGCCGAAGCGCGCCCACGAAGAGTTTCCCGCAGCGCTTCGAGCTTTTCATGCTTCACGGGATGATCGGAGCATACCCGGTTGGCGAATCGGTGAAGGTGCTCGGTTCCAGTGATCACGATATTCCCGTCGCGCCCGGCACGCGCGGCAGGGGAGCGGCCTGTCACGATACCGATCCGGAGCAATGCGTCGCGGATCAACCGGTTGGCGCTGGGTTCCCAGGCCGAAAGGATGATCTGGGGCGCCGAAGCCGAGGTGCGCACGCACCCGTCCCCGTCGAACACGCCCCGCACCCAGGCCGTGATCAGGCGTGAGGGCAGCTCGAGCACCTCGGCGTTGAGCCGCCGCAGCGCGTCGCAAAGCAGGCGGTTGTTGATGTAGGTCGTATGGCAATCCCGCAACGTCTTCGGGGTCTTCCCCTGCGGGAGGATGGTCTCGAAGTGCTTGACGTTGAGGTGCCGGCGCGGCGTGTAGCCGAACTGGGTCTCGAGAATCGTCTTCACCCGCTCGTGGAGCGCCAGCTCGGTATTGACGAACTGGATCTGGCGATCACCCATCACTCCCCAGACGCCATCGGACGTGATCAGTCCGCAGAGATAGGCGAGATCCTCGTTCACGACGAGCGGGACGCGTTCCAGGGTGGAGGAGGCCCAGCCGCCGGGCCCCGTCGACACGCGTGAATACCTGCCCCAGACGCTGGCGGGAGCATCCGCGAGAAGCCGGCGCTCGCTCTGCCCGTTCTCATCCACCACGTCCACGAACGTCTCCTTCGGATCCACGAACTCGAGGAAGCGGCGCGGCTCCGAGTCGGTCGGGACCCAGCGAGGCGCGGCGACGAAATCGTCCGTCGAAAGCTCGTCGGCGCGGACCCACTTGAGGCCATCGCGATAGACGGGGAACAGATGATTGCCCGTCGCCTTGATCGCGCTCGTCGAGGTCGTGACTTGGAACACCTCGTTGGCCGGTTTCTTCGTGATGCCGATGACCGTGGCATCGTGCAGCCGGAGGTCCTCGTCGTTCATACAGAGGACCCGTGCGCCCACCATGTCCTTTTCATACATCTCCGCGATGGAGATCTGGCGGCCGCCCGCGAGCGTGACCATCGCATCGCCGGTCAGGCACGGCGCATTGCGCTTGGCCTGTTCGAAGAGATCACGAACGCGACTTGCTCCGACACCGACGAACATTTCCACGAAGTCGCTGCCGCTCATCGAGAAGAACGGCACGCCCGCCTCGCCCGCGACCGCCTTGGCGAGCAGCGTCTTGCCCGAGCCCGGAGGGCCGAGCAGCAGCGCGCCCTTGGGGATGCGGCCGCCCAGGCGCTGGAACTTCTGCGGCTCCTTCAGGAACTCGATGATCTCGTGCAGCTCCTGCTTGGCCTCGTCGCAGCCCGCGACGTCCTTGAACGTGACCTTGGGCGTGGTCTCGATCAGCACCTTGGCCTTGGTTTTGCCGAACTTGAGCGCCGCGCTCCCGCCCGACTGCATGTTGCGCCAGAACAGGAACCAGAGCGGCAGCAGCAGCAGGAACGGCAACATGGTGAACATGATCGAGAGCCAGTTGGTGCCCGCCGACTTCACCTCGATGTCGATCCCGGGATTGGTCTTCCACACCCGGTCGGGCAGCTCCGAGCCGTTCCCGAGGATGTTGGTCTTGAACCCCTTGATCCGCACGTCATGGCCGGCGATGCGCAGCGGGGTCTCGGCCCGCAGCTCGCCCGAGACCGTCTTCTCGAGGATCTGCAGGCTCGCGATGTTGCCGCGATCGACCTCGTGGATGAAGCGGGTGTAGGAGATCTCGACCCGCGGGGCGGTCATGAAGTTCCCCTGGTACATGCGGTAGGCGACCAGGGACAGCAGCACCACGAGCACCCAGAACGCGAGCGTGCGGAACGGTCGTGCGGGCGGTGCGGCAGGCGGCTGGCGTCGTGGGGTCGGCGAGCGCCGACCTTCGCGTTTGCGGCCGCGGTCGGATCCGGAGTCCTGGCGGAACAAGGTCACGAGATCAACTCTCCTCGAGTACGCCCACGTAGGGCAGGTTGCGATAGCGCTCGGCAGCGTCCATGCCGTAGCCGACCACGAACTCGGCGCCGATGCGCCAGCCCGCGTAATCCACAGGTACCGGGATCTTCCGGCACGGAACCTTGTCGAGCAATGTGGCGACCCGCACGCCGGCGGCGCCACGCGAGCGCAGGTGCTCGAGGATGAACGAAAGGGTGAGCCCCGAATCCACCACGCCCTCGCACAGGATGACATGGCGGCCGGTGATCTCGCCGCGCAGGTCCGAGACCATGCGGACCGTGCCGGTCGAAGTGGTGCCGGAGCCGTACGAGGACACCGAGAGGAAATCCAGCGTCACGTCGAGCGGCGTCGCGCGCGCCAGGTCGCACTGGAACATGCACGCGCCCTTGAGCACGCCGACGTACACCGGTGAGTGATCGCCCAGGTCGCGAGCGATCTGCAGGCCCATCTCGCGCACGCGCGCGGCGATCTGTTCGCGGCTGAACAGCACACGGATGGCGGGCTCGGTCGTGGTCACGGCGACGGGGGTGTCGGGATGGCTCTCGGTCATGGAGTCTCCGCGTGGACCCACAGGGCTCTTCGGGTGGTCTCGGTCAGCGGCGCGCGCGCGGCGCGGCGGACGCCGACCACCCACAGGATACCCTGTGTGTCGGCCAGGACCATCGGGCGGGCTTTCAAGGCCCGGGAAACGGGTTGTTTGCTCAGGAAATCGCCCAGGCGCCGGGGCCGCCGGCCGCCGAAGGGCATGAACCACTCCTCGGGTCGCGCGGGCCGCAACTGGAGATCACCCGCGATCGCCTCCTCGGCGAAGAACTCATCGCCCTCCGCGCGGGCGCGCAGTCGTTCACGCGCCGTGGCGCCGGTCAGCCAGCTTCCTCTGACAGTTCCCCGGGCCCAGCGCCCCTTGCCGGGCACCGGGCGGAGTCCGACGGTCCGCGATCCGTCCGCGGTCCGCCGGAAGATGATACGGCCCCGATCACGCACCGCCCGCCACCCCTCCGGGAGGTCCACACGTGACCCCCCTCGGGATGTCGCCAGCAGCGACTGGAGGGCGTTCAGGTGTCGTTGCGTGAGGTGTTGACCGGCGTGACCGGGGCGCTGCCAGAGAAGCCGTAGAACCATGCGCTGAATTGCGAAAGGGTAGGAACCCAGCGTCCGCGAATCAAGGGCAATCTCCCCGCCGTGGGACTGCGCGACGCGGGCGAGGATGCGGGCGCCGGTGCGGGCGAGAACCCGTTGCACGGCACGCAGCTCGAGCGAGGTCGCCGCCGCGCGTCGAGCGAGGCCCGAGCGGTCGACCGGGTCGGGGGCCCCGTCGGGGGCGACCACCCGCGCCAACGCCGGGATGACCTCATGCCGAACGCGGCTCCTGGCGTATCGGAGGTCGCCGTTCGAGCGGTCCTCGCGCCACGGCTGGGCGCGATCCCGCAGGTCGGCCTCGATGTCGGCGCGGGTCGCGGCGAGGAGCGGTTTGATCCACGCGCCACGGCGGGCGCTCATCCCTCCAAGGCCGGCCAGGCCGGTCCCGCGGGCGAGCCTCAGCAGCAGGGTCTCGAGCTGATCGTCCGCGGTATGCGCCGTCGCGATGACGCTTGCCCCCGCGCGCCGGGCGGCCGACATGAGGAACTCCTGCCTGAGCGTCCGCAGGCCCGACTGCCCCGTGAGCCGCCGGCGCTTCATGCGCCCGGCGCAGTCCCAGCGGGCCACGGTCAGGTGGATCCCCAGGTGCGCGCACAGGGCCGCGACGAACGCCTGGTCGCCATCAGCCTCGGCGCCGCGCAGCCCGTGATTCAGGTGGGCGGCGTGGAGCTGGAACCTGAGCTCGGGGGCGAGGGCATGGAGGCCCAGCAACAGGGCCGTGGAATCGGCGCCGCCGCTCACCGCGACCAGCAGTCGGGCGTCTTCGGGGAGGGCGCAGGGCCCCGCCATGGCGCTGCGGAGCATCGGCCCGAGCCGGCGCAGACGCGTGCGTGAGCGGTGGGTGTTTGGTGGCGGCGCAGGGACTCGAACCCCGGACACAGAGATTATGATTCTCCTGCTCTACCAGCTGAGCTACGCCGCCTGAAAGGAAGGCCATCACGGCGGGATGGCGGGCCGAAAAAGGTAGGGTCCGCGGGGGGTGAAGTCAAGGCAGGGGGCCGTTCCTTGATTCGCCGGTAAGAAGTGCACCGGGCAAGAAAAAGCACCTTGCCGGCCGCTCCAGGAGCGGCTAAATGGAGAGCGCAGGGCCAACCGCACTCTTCACCAGCGAGGTGCACGGATGAACCTACGCTCTGGCCGTCTCCGGTATCAAGTCCAACTCACCGATTCCCCCGCCGCGGTGACCGCGCACGCCGGACTGCCGCTGGTGATCGAAGCGTTCCGGGCGCTGGGGCTACCGCAGGCGATCCGGGATCACCTGCACTTCAAGCAGCGGGTGCGGGGCTACTCCGAGGTCACGTTCGTCGAGACGCTGGTGGCGCTGCTGGCGGCGGGCGGCGAGTGCGTGGACGATGTGCAGGTGTTGCACGCCGACGCGGGACTTCAGCGGCTGTGGGGCAAGGCGGCGTTGCCGGCGGCCGAGACGCTGCGCACGTTCCTGAACCGGTTCCATGACGAGCGGGCGGTGGCCGCGCGGGTGGAGCACACGGCGTTCGTACCCGCCGACTCGGCCGGGCTCCAGGCCTTGAGCGCGGTGCAGACCCACCTGCTGCGGGCACTCCAGGAGCGCGCCCCGGAGCGCCACGCGACCCTGGACGTGGATGCCAACGTGATCCCCTCGGAGAAGCACACCGCGCTGCCGGTCTACGAGGGCGGCACCGGCTACCAGCCGCTCGGGGTGTGGTGGGCGGAGCGCGCGGTGTGGGTCCAGAGCCGGTTCCGTGACGGCAACGTGCCGGCGCAGACCGGGGTGCGGGAGATCGTGCAGGCGAGTGTCGCGACCCTGCGTGGGCTGGGCGTGACCGAGATCGCCGTGCGCAGCGACTCGGCCGGCTATCAGCATGGGGTGCTGGACTGGCTGCGCGCCGAGCGGATCCCGTTCGCGATCAGTGCCGACCTGAGCCCGGAGCTCAGGGCGAAGATCGGGGCCCTGCCGGAGACGGCGTGGCGGCCGTTGCGGCAGTGGAAGGGCACCGAGCTGGTGCACCGGGACCGCGAGTGGGCCGAGGTCGAGTTCATCCCCAGCGATGCCAGCCACCGCAAGGATCTCCAGCCCGACCGCTATCTGGTGATTCGTGCCCGCCTTCCCCAAGGGGATCTGTTCGCCGACGGCGCCAGGATCCACTACTACGCGACCGTCACCAACCGCTGGGACTGGGACGGCGAGCGGCTGCTGCGCTGGTCGCACGAGCGCTGCGGCACCGTCGAACCGGCCCATGACGTGCTCAAGAACGAACTGGGCGGCGGCGTGCTGCCCAGCTACCGCTTCGGCGCCAACGCGGCCTGGTGGCAGCTGGTCGTGCTCACCCACAACCTGGTGAGCGCGCTCAAACGTCTGGCGCTGCCCGAGACCTGGGCGGCGTTTCGTCCGCGGCGGCTGCGGTTCCTGCTATTCCATGTCGCCGGGCGACTGGTGCAGCACGGACGGCGCCTCGTGGTGCGCATCGCACGCGCGCATCCGGGCAGTGACGCGCTCGTGCGCGCCCGCGCCCGGCTGTTCCAGCCGGCCACCTGACCGGCGCCGCCGCACCATCGCGGAGCATCCAGGAGTCCCGAGGGGGAAAACTGTCCCCGCGTCTCGGCCGACCCTCCGTTCGTGTCCCCGGCCGCCGCTACCGGCGCCCCACACTCGTTCTGGAAGTCGTCGGCGAGACCATCCGCCCTCGGCGACGCGCTGGCCACCTCCGTTCGCACCGATCCCTCACCTTACCGACGGAATAGGG
>JBKJXJ010000339.1:0-3266 GCA_046716125.1 Candidatus Eiseniibacteriota bacterium | reverse complement strand
GTCGTATGATGGGGAACCTCAAGCCCGACGAGATCCTGGGGCAGGTGGCGTCTGAGAACGGCAGGTAAATGGAGTCGGCACGCTGGCGGCAGGTCAACGACGTGTTCCAGGCGGCGCTCGAGGAGGCGCCGAGCGATCGGCCCGCGTTCGTCGACCGCGCGTGCGCCGGCGATGCCGCGCTGCGGGAGGAGGTCGAATCGCTCCTGGCCGCCCATGACCGGGCAGACAGCCCCCTGGACGTCCCGGCCCTCGAGCGTGGCTCGAGCCTGTTCGGCCACGGAACGGACGAAACCTCCGCCGGCCTCACGCGACCCGGCGAGCTGTCGCTCGCCGCCGGCCCGCGCCTGGGCCCCTACCAGATCGTCTCGGGGATCGGCGCGGGGGGGATGGGCGTGGTCTACCGGGCTCGGGATACGCGACTCGACCGGACCGTCGCCATCAAGATGCTGCCGCTGCACATCGCCGCGGACCCCGACCTGCAGAAGCGCTTCGAGCGCGAGGCGCGGACGATCTCCAGCCTGAACCATCCTCACATCTGCGCCCTCTACGACGTCGGCCAGCAGGAGGGCGTGAGCTTCCTGGTCATGGAGTACCTGGAAGGGGAGACCCTGGTGGACCGGCTCGCCAGGGGGCCGTTACCGTTGGACGAGGCTGTGCGCCGCGCCAGCGAGGTCGCCGAGGCGCTCGGGGAGGCGCATCGGCACGGCATCGTCCACCGCGACCTGAAGCCTGCCAACGTGGTGCTCACGCGGACGGGCGCGAAGCTCCTCGACTTCGGGATCGCGAAGCTGCGGCCCGCCGTGGCCGAGGAGGGGGATGCGACCTTCACGGGCTCTCCGGCGCTCACCGGCGAGGGCCAGATCATCGGAACGGTGCGGTACATGTCCCCGGAGCAGTTGGAAGGAAGAGAGGTCGATGCGCGCACCGACGTCTTCGCCTTGGGGCTGCTCTTCTACGAGATGCTCACCGGGCGCAAGGCCTTCGAGGCCTCGAGCCGGGCAAGCCTGATCGCGGCCGTCCTCGAGCGCGTGCCCCCGCCACCGTCGCGCTTCCAACCGCTCGCGCCACCGTCCCTGGACGCGCTCGTGAAGCGCTGTCTTGCCAAACGGCCACAGGATCGCTGGCAGTCCTGCGCGGACCTGGTCGCGCAACTCACCGCACCCCTCGCCCCGCCCGCCGAGCCCAGAGCCGCGGCTGGCGGCCGCGGAGCCGGCCCGCGTTCGCTGGCGGTCCTGCCGTTCACCTGGGTGGGAGAAGCGGAAGACGACTACCTCGGGTTCGGGTTGGCCGACGCGTTGATCACGAGGATGGGCAACATCCGCGAGATCGTCGTGCGGCCCACGAGCGCCGTGCGCCGGTACATGGAGGCGGCGCGGGATCCGATCGCCGCGGGCCGAGCGCTCGATGTCGAGGCGGTCCTGGACGGCTGCATCCAGCGCTCCGGCGAGAAGCTTCGCGTCACCGTGCAGTTGATCGACGTCCGTGCTGGTGCCCCGCTGTGGGGCGAGCGGTTCGACGAGAAGCTCTCCGACATCTTCGAATTGCAGGATTCGATCTCGGAGCGCGTGATCGCTTCGCTGCCGCTGAAGCTCTCGACGGAGGAGCGGAACCGGCTGGCCCGCCGTCACACCGAGGACCCGGAGGCGCTGAAGGCCTATCTCCGCGGCCGCTTTCACTGGTTCAAGCGCACCGAGGACGGAATGAGGAGGGGGATCGAGTACTTTCAGTTGGCGATCGAGCGCGATCCCGCGTACGCCCTTCCCTACGCCGGCCTCGCCGACTGCTACATGCTCCTCGGCAGCTTCTTCGGGACCCTGCCGCTTCGGGAAGCGGTCGAGCGGGCCACCGCGGGGGCCAAGCGCGCCCTCGCGCTGGACGAAGGCCTCGGCGAGGCTCACGCCACGCTCGGGTTGGCCGCGGTCCTCGGCTGGAGATGGGCGGAGGCCGACCCGCACTTCCGCCAGGCGAGCGAGCTGAGTCCCAACTACGCGGCGACCCACAACTGGCGCGCCGTTTATCTAGGTGCGTTGGGGCGCTCGGACGAGGCCGTTCATGAAGCGCGCGCTGCCGTTCAGGCAGAGCCCCTCTCGGCGATATGGAGCACGGGGGTCGGGCATCTCCTGTACATGGGACGGCATCATCAGGAGGCGATCGTCGAGTTATTGAAGACACTCGAGCTCGACGAACGCTTCTTCCTGGCCCATTGCTACCTCGGCCTCGCCTACGCGGAGGTCGGGCGGATCGACGAGGCCGTGCGCGCCCTCGAGCAGGCGGACGCGCTTTCGGCCGGCAGCCCGCTCGTGCGTGCCCTGCTCGGGCGTATGTATGCGCTTTCCGGGCGGAAGGACGACGCCCGGCGCGTGCTCGATGATATGGAGGCGATGGCGCGGAAGCGCTCCGTGCCGTTCGACGCCATCGCCCTCGTCTACTCGGCGCTCGGCGAGGTGGATCGGGCCTTCGACTGGCTTCGGCGCGGCTGCGATGAGCGCGCGTTCTGGGTGGTCTACTACCTCGGACCCGCTCCGGTGTATGACGAGCTTCGCGCGGATCCCCGGTTCACGGACATCCTCCGCCGGGTGGGGTTACCGGCCGCCTAGCCCTTCTTGCGACGTCCGTCGAGGGCGGCGAGGAACGCCTCGATCATGCCGGCGGCCGCCCGCGGCTCCTCGAACGGGATCTCGTGCCCGCAATCCAGAACGACCATCCGCGCTCCGGCGATACGGGTCGCGATCTGCATCCGGAGCAGCTCGGGCGGCAGCATCGCGTCATGCGCCCCGGCGATGACGAGCGTGGGCACGGCGGTCGTGCCAACCCGCTCGAGAAAACCTCCGGTCCGGCACATGTCGAAGGTCGCGGCCAGCGTACGCTCGGGGGTCGCCGAGACGTCGGCGTAGTAGTCGTCGACCACGTCCGGCGGCAGCGCCTCCTTGGTGAACTGGCGGATCAGCCGCTCCCAGCCCTCGCGGGTGCGCGCGGCCTCGATCCACTGGTCGCACATCTGGTCGGTCAGAGGAAGGTCCGAAGCGGGCACCGGCGCCACGAGGACCTGCCCCTCGACGCGCGCCGGCTCCGCGCACGCCATCCACTGCGCCCAGCGGCCGCTCATGCTGTACGCCACGGTCACGAATGTCGCCGCGCCGGCGTCGTCGGCCACGGCGAACAGGTCGCGGCCGAACTGCTCCATCGTGAACCCGGTCGCTGCCTGGCCCGACTCGCCGTGTCCTCTCAAGTCCACGACGATGGCGCGCAGCCCGTCGAGGTCCAGG
>JBKJXJ010000338.1:0-6107 GCA_046716125.1 Candidatus Eiseniibacteriota bacterium | reverse complement strand
TGGCTCCTCTATTACTCGGACGAGACCGGAGCAAACGAGCTCTACGTGCGATCGCTCCAGGCACGAGGCGTGCGATCCACCATTCCCGGGTCGAAGATCACGACCAGGATCGGTTCGTGCTGGTGGTCACGAGACGGCCGGGAGATCCTGTTCGATGCCGGAGGTTCGATTCGCGCCGTCGACGTGGAAGCCGGAGACACGTTTCGCTCCGGCCGGGCTCGCCTGCTGTTCGAGACCGGTGAGAACGTGATCAAAGTGTGCCCGACGCCGGATCATCGGAGATTCCTCGCGACCGTGCGAGCCGAAGAGGCCTCCGCGCCGGGAATCACGATCGACATGCACTGGACGGCGGCGCTGCGGAGGCGGTGAGGTTCCGTCCGGCCGGAGCTCATCGCTTGCGCAGCCACGCCTCGATACGCTCCGTGAGCAGGTCGGACTCCTCCACGCCCGGCAGCAGGGTCTCGAGGATCGACGGATGCTCCTCGAGCACGGCGGCGCCCAGCTCGGAGTGAGCCTCGCGCCACTCCAGAACCTCGCACGACATCGCTTCGATGGTCCGGCGCCACTGGCGAACCGTGAGCCGGTTCAGCGTGGCGATCCGCTGCCGGCGCTTGTCGGCGGCCGCCTCGTCCTCGTGCTCGGTCACGAAACGCCGGTACTCCTCGAGGGAGAGCCGCGCGTGGGCGAACGGGATGTCGACCACCCCGCGCTTGTGGCAGCCGCGCACCCAGTAGAATGGATCGATGCCGAGGTAGACGAGGCCGCCGGGCCGGACGGCATGCACGATCCCGGCCAGCGCGCGCTCGATCGGCTGGATGTGCTCGGCGGCCGAGCGCGACATCACCACGTCGAAGCTCTCCGCCCGGAACCCGAGGTGGGTCGCGTCCATCTCGACGAAGCAGACCCGCCGATCCGAGAGCAGGGCGGTGGCCGACCGCGCTCGATCCGCCCCGGCCTCGGCGACCTTCTGAAGCAGCGTCCGCGCCCGCTCTCCCGGGCCATCCGGCGCGAACCGCGGCAGGCGGAGGTCGAGGCCGACCGCGATGCGCACCGGCTCCGTGCCGAGCAGGACGCAGTTGGCCCCGTCGCCACAGCCGACGTCGAGGACCCGTGCATCCTCCAGCGTGGGAATCCAGCGGGTGAACGACTCCAGCAGTCGCTGCGAGCGTTTGAGCTTCTTCTTCGCGGACGCTTCGAACTGCGCATCGGTCCAACCCTCTCTGGGGCTCACCGAGGGGCGATAGGACAGCACGCGCTGGCGAAATCCTTGGACCACCGCCAGGGCCCGCCCATCGCCGCGCACGAAGGAGTGCATCGGGATTCTCACGTTAGAAGCCGACCCGGACGCTCAGCCGGTGCCGCGTCGCCAGTCGGTCGGTCGCGTTCAGCGCCTGGCCGGGCACGAACAGGCCGAAGCCATAGGAGGCGCTCACGCACCGGAAGAGGTTCTGGACGCCGATGATCAGGTCCGCTTCCCGCCCCAGGTCGCGCGAGGACCCGTCGGGCGGGCCCAGCGGCACCAGGGCGGTCCTCATCTCGTTGTCGGCCCGGTGCTGGCGATAGTTGTGCAGCACCACATCCGCCGAAGCCCGGTGGCCGAAGCGGACCCCGACCCCGGCCGTCATCACCTCGATGTTCGACAGCTCCGGATCGAGCACCTCGCCGTAGTACTGAAAGCTCGAGAACCCGCCGAAGCGGCCGCTGTTGTCCTCGTAGCCGGTCTGGCGGAACTCCTGCGAGTAGGAGTCGCCGGGCCGGTTGTCCTCTCCGGATCCCAGGGCATAGGCGAGTGTCACGCCCGGGCGCACCCGGCCGGTGGTGCTGAACGTGGTGCCGACGTCGAACGCATAGGCACGCTGCGGCCGGCCCTTGTCTTCCCCGCGCAGAACCGCGGCCTCGAGCCAGCCGCGGAACCACCGCGCCGGCCGCCCCGAGTACGACAACCCCAGATAGGCGGGTTGACGGCGGCGCGGCGAGGAATCCCGCCGCTTGAGCCAGTACACGTTGGCCTCGTTCCGCGCGTCGGGGATGATCCGCGCCCGCAGCAGCAGGTCGTCCCAGGTCTCGAACTTCTCGCCCCGGGGCGGAAACACCGACGGTATGTAGGACGCTTCGAGAACGAGCGGCCGGGTCACCGTGACGTAGAGGCGGACCGCGTCCAGATACTCGTCAAACAGCCACTCGCGCGGGTCGCGGACGCGCTGCTTTCCTGCCGTCAGTAAAAGCCCCTTCGCCTGCTGCACGCGCAGGACCCCGTACGCCTGGAGCAGCTCGAGCCGCGCGTTCGCGACGTCGAACCGATTCCCGGCCCAGCTCTGGTCGCTGCCGACGCGAAGTTCGGCCAGGGTCTGGAACGCGTCCGCCCAGTCACCGGCCACCTGAAGCGCCACGGCCGGCTGGCCGATCAGGGTGTCGTCGTCCGCTCCGGACAGGGTGTAGCCGGCGTCACGGTAGGTCGTCATGCGGGCATAGCCGGCGAGCCGCATTCGCCCGAGCCGCAGGTGGGGAGCGTTCGCGTCGCCCTCGTCGGCGAACAGGGTGCCCAACAACTCGCCCTCGAGGTAGTCGGTCTTAAGCTCCGTCCCTTTGTTGACGCGGATGTCGAGACCGGAGATCTGGATCGCTTGCGTCGTGTCCACCGGCGCGCCCACGTCGTTGATCGTGCCCTTGACCTTGTCCGAGTCCTTGATCCCGTCCCACACGACCTTCCTCGCCCTCCATGTCCCGGTGGGCTCGGCGTCGACGCTGACCTCGACCCGCATCCCGGGTGTCAGGTCGTCGAAGCGTCCTCCGACCTCGGCCACGAAGACGGTCGCCTCGTCCACCCGAACCTCGCGGCCGAACAGGGTGAAGCGGGCGGCGCGCCGGTCGATCGCCTCGATCGGGCCGCGCGCGCTGGGGCGCCGGCGATCGGGAAGCACTTCGATCCGGGTCGCGACGAACGTCCTCGCCCCGCGATCCCATCGGCCCGTCACTTCGACCGCATCGCCCATGTCGAGCCTGCCCAGCGCCGATCCCTGGGCCGCGCCCGGGATCAGGAGCAGGGCGGTCGCGGCCAGCAGGCCGGCGGCGCGGGCGACCATCAGGGAGCCCGTTCGCCCGCGGTCCCGGACCCCACGGCCTGGAGCGCGCCGAGCTCGAGCCTCTGTTCGCAGAGATCGAGCATCGCCTGGGTCGTGGACCTGCGCTCCGGGATCTGGGTGCTGATCCATACCAGGCGGGCCAGTGTGAGCGTCGCGTAGATGTCGGCGGCGGCCAGCGCGCGAAGACCGTCACGCAATGCGAACCGCTCGGCCAGGGCATGCGCCGGTCCCTCCAGGGCCGCCGAGTCGCCATGTTCCCGCAGTCCCTGCTCGATCAAGTGACCCAGGCAGTTGCCGACGTCGAGAGCGGGGTCGCCCCGCGCGCACAGGTCGAGGTCCACGAGGTGGACCCGGTCGCCGTCCACGATCGCCTGGGCGGGATAGAAGTCACGGTGGATGAGGGCGGGCGGAGGCGGATCGAGGCGCGCCGCCAACCGCGAGCAGCCGTCGAACAGCTGCCTCACGCGCGGCGCCAGGTGCAGCTGCTCGCACGCGAGCCGCATGAGCCGATCGCGGAGGATGGCGATCTCGTCCGCAACCCCATGCGCTCGGGCGACCGTCACCGGAGCGTGATTGAGCTTGCGGAGCGCGTCGGCCAGGCGTGTCGCCACCTCCGCTCCGATGGGTCCCGCCATCAGGGTGTTCGCGCTCGCGCCCGTCACGCGCGCCTGCAGCCACATGGAGAGCTCCGGCACGATGCCCAGCGGCTCGGGCACCATGACGCCATCCTCGCTGTTCGGGCCGAAGCCGCACGCCACCAGGTCGCGGCACAGGCGGTAGGTCGTGACGTCGGCGCCGCGCGCGCGGATCTTGCCCAGCACCACCATGCGCTGGGACCCCGTTCCCGCCAGCTCGTACTCGATGAGCACGCGCCGCCCGGGCTTCTGCCGCACCACCCGCGCGCTCCGCACCACCAGCCCGGGCATGCGCGACTGGAGCTCCGGCAGCGCGCGGAAGTAGCCCTGTACGGTCGCCGGATCGAGCGCTGCCTCGAGCGATCCGACACCGTTGGGCCTGGCGACCGGGGCCGCCGCAGCCGGCGGGAACGGCGTGCGCGGCGGCGCGAAGCGGGCGTGATGGTCGGCCGGCGTCCCGGCGCTGCCCTCGACCACCACCCGACCGCCCTCGAGACGGACCACCAGGTCCGCGGTCGCGGCGAGCGCGGGATCGTGGGTGATCAGGAAGGTCGTGCGCCCGAAGGTGAGCTTCGCGAGCGCGTCGGTCACCAGACGCTGATTCTCGACATCGAGCCCGCTGGTCGGCTCGTCCAGGATGAACAGTTGCGCCTGGCGCAGAGCCGCGCGCGCGATGGTGATGCGCTGGCGCTGGCCGGCCGATAGCGTCACGCCGCGCTCGCCCACCGGCGTCTCGTAGCCCTGCGGCAGCGTCCGGATGAAGTCGTCGGCGCCGGCCAGGCGGGCCGCGGCGACGATCTGCTCGTCCGTGGCGTCCGCGAGGCCGTAGGCGATGTTTTCCCGCACCGGGCTCCGGAACAGCAGGGCCTCCTGGAGCACCACGGCGAACTGCGCCCGCACCGAGGCCAGCGTGTAGTCGCGCACGTCGCGACCATCGAGCAGCAGCCGTCCCTGGGTGGGGTCGTGGAGGCGCATCAGCAGCCCGACCAGCGTGGACTTGCCGCTGCCGGAGGGTCCCACGATCGCCACCCGCTGCCCGGGCGCGACCTCGAGCGAGACGTCGTGGAGCACCGGGTGGCCCGGCTCGTAGGCGAACGACACGCCCTCGAACCGCACCGCCCCGCGCAACGGGGGAGCGGCGACCGCGTCGGGGCGGTCGGCGACGTCCGGCACCCGCTCGATCAGATCCACCACGCGCTCGCCCGCCGCGGCGGCCTTGGCCAGGCGCCCCGCGTACTTGGCGAAGTCGCGCACCGGACGGAACGCGGTCTTGAGGTAGCTGAGGAACACGAGCAGGTCGCCCGGGGTGATGGACTGCCGGAGTGCGAGGTGGGTGCCGTAGCCGAGGACCATCGCCGTCGCCAGGACCGTGATGACGTCGGCCGAGCGCTCGAGCCTGGCCTCGAGGCGCTTGCCCTTGACGCCTTCGCTGAAGCCGCGGGCGCTGTCGCGCGCGAACATCGCGCTGAAGGCGCCCTCGAGACCCAGCGCCTTCACCGTGTTCACGCCCGACATCGACTCGGCGACGCGTGCCGCCATGCTCCCCTCGCGCCGGCGCTGGACCCGGGCCACCGCGTGGATCTGGCGGCCCAGGTGCAGCGTCGAGACGGCGAACAGCGGCAACAGGGCCAGAGCCAGCAACCCCATCCGCCAGTCGAGCCACAGCATGACGCCCGCCATCCCGACCAGCACGAGCAGGCTGGCGCACATCGGCAGCAGCGCGGTCACCGCCACGTCCTTGAGCAGCCCCACGTCGCCGATGACGCGCACCACCAGCTCACCGCTCCCCGAGCGCGCGTGGAACGACAGGGAGAGCCGCTGCAGGTGCTGGTAGAGCTGCTGGCGGACGTCGGTGAGGACCCGGTTGCCGACCAGCGCGAATCCCACCGCCGTGAAGTAGGCGGTGATCGCGCGCAGCCCACCGACGATCACGACCGCCGCCACGGCGCCCGCCAGCAGCGTCGCGGGTGGGAGGCCGGCCAGCGGGTTCGCTTCCGGATGGCTTCCCGGATGGGCGCCCAGCAGGTGATCGACGATCAGCTTCAACGGCCAGGGCTCGAGCAGCCGCAGCATCACGTCGGCCACCAGCGCCGCCATCGACGTCGCGACCAGGGCGCGCTGGCGGTGGAGGTGAGGCCCGAAGTGGCCGAGGACCCGTCGCAGCGCCCGCACGAGCTTGGAGAACGTCCTCGGGCGGCCCATCCTAGGGACTCCCCGCTGCGGCACCAGCGGCCGGAGTGTGCTCGCGCCGCTCCCGCAGGCTCTCGTCCGCGAGAAGCAGGACGCGCTCGGCCACCGCGCCCCAGGTGTGCTCGGCCAGCACGCGCCGCCGCGCGTTCGCCCCCAGGCGCGCGCGCAGCGCGGGGTCGGCGGCCAGCCGCTCCAGCGC
>JBKJXJ010000337.1:0-12423 GCA_046716125.1 Candidatus Eiseniibacteriota bacterium | reverse complement strand
GAGGCCGGGCGGGGCGTCGGGGGTTCGCGCTCGCTCGCGGGGCCCCGTCGCTGGCGCCCTTCGGGCGCGACGCTCCAGCCCCACTCCTCGCGCGACCCCCGACGCCCCGCCCGGGCGACCGCCAAGTACCCCCATCACGTCTTTTCGGGGGTCGCTCTGAGGCGCTGGAGGTAGGACTCCAGCAGGACGACGGCGGCGCCGGCGTCCACCCTGCCTTTGGGGCGCCCCGGGGGGCGCCCCGGGGGGCGCCCGGGGGCGCGCCGGGGGGAGCGGCCGGGGCGCTCGCCGCGCTCGTGCATGCGCCGCTGGCTCATCGCCGAGGTGAGCCGCTCGTCGTAGGTGTGGATCGGGACCGTGGTGTGGCGCTTGAGCGCCTCGACGAACCGCTCGGCGGCCAGGGCGGCTTCGCCGCGCTCGCCCGACATGTGGAGCGGCAGGCCGACGACGATGCGCTCGGCCTCGGTCTCGCCGGCGATGGTCGCGACGCGGCCGACGGCGTCCTCGCGGCCACGCACGGCGAGGGTGGGGAGCGGCGAGGCGATCACCCCGCCCGGGTCGCTGACGGCCAGCCCGATGCGGCGCTCACCCCAGTCCACCGCGAGGATGCGCACGGCGCAGCGATCAGGATTCGTGTGCGGGCTGGGGCTGGCGCTTCTTGACCATCCGGCACGTGGTGCCGGATTCCGAGAAGCTGTATTCCACCGAGTCCATGCACTCGCGCATGATGTAGATGCCGCGCCCGCGCACGTCGAGCAGGTGGTCCGGCGAGGTGACGTTGCCGTTGACCGTGCCAAGGTCGAAGCCCTTGCCCAGGTCGTGCACGATGATCTCGAGCTGGTCGGGCAGGAGGTGGAACTCGATGTCGAGGGGCTTGGTCGAGTCGCGCCGGTGGCCGTGCTGGATGGCGTTGGTGCCGGCTTCGATCACCGACATCGTGACGCGCGCGCGCGCGTCGTCGTCGAACTCCATGCACTCGCACACCGAGTCGGCGAGACGATCGAGGGCGCCCAGCAGCTCGAGCCGGCTGGGCATGCGCAACCTGATGATCTCGGGCGCGTCGCGCGATGGGTCCATGGGATCCCTCACCCGGCCTGCCGCGCGCGATGGGCGCGGAGCAGACCGAGCGCTCGGTCGAAGTCCTCGGGCAGAGGCGAGGCAAAGCCCAACCGCGCCCCTGTGACGGGGTGCGTCAGCTCGAGCCCCGATGCGTGAAGTGCCTGCCGTTGCAGGCACGCCAACAATTCCGATGCGAGGCTACGCTGCGCAACGCCAAGGCTCAACAGCTTTTTGATATTCCCCCCGTAGACCGCGTCCCCGACCACCGGGTGGCCCAGATGAGCCATGTGGACGCGGATCTGGTGGGTCCGGCCGGTATCCAGCCGGACCTCGAGGCGGGAGGCGATCCCGAGCCGCTCGGTCACCGTCCAGTGGGTGCGGGCGGCCTTGCCACCCCGGATGACGACCGCCATGCGTTTGCGATCCTTCGGATGCCGGCCGATCGCGTTCTCGACCGATCCGCCCGCCTGGCGGGGCAGACCCCAGACCAGCGTGGTGTAGGTGCGCTTGACCGCGCGCGCGCGAAGCGCCTCGACCAGGGCGCGGTAGGCGCGCTCGCTCAGGGCCACGACGAGCAGCCCGGAGGTGTCCTTGTCGAGGCGATGGACGATCCCCGGTCGCGTCGCACCGCCGACGCCGGCGATGCCCGGATAGCGGTGGAGCAGGGCGTGCACCAGCGTGCCGCGCTTCACCCCCGCCCCGGGGTGGACCACGAGCCCCGCCGGCTTCTCCAGCACGACCAGGTCGGCGTCCTCGTGGAGGATGGTGAGCGGGATCGGCTCGGCGCTTAAGGCCGAGGGTTCGGGCTCGGGGATCTCGACCCGCACGCGATCGCCGTCGCGCAGCCGTTGCGAGGCGCGCACGGGGCGGCCGTTGACCTGAACGCGCCCCGCCCCGATCAGCCCCTGAAGGCGGCTACGCGAGAGGTCCGTCTGCGCCGCGGCCAGGAAGCGATCGAGCCGCTCCCCCGTGCTGGGCGGAGGGACCGAGAGGTCCAATACGCGCATCGTCTTCCCCATCGTGGGCGGTCGGCCCGATCGGCCCGATCGAGACGGGCGAAACCGGCGCTCCGGGCTCACCCGGCGGCGTGCCGGCCGCGGGATCCGCGGCGGACTCCGCCCCGGCGTCCTCGGGCGCAGGGTCGCGCCGCGGCCAGGTGAGCGCGAACAGCACCACGCCGATCGAGACCGCCGAGTCGGCGATGTTGAAGACCGGCCAGTGCCAGCGCCCCCAGCCGACGTCGATGAAGTCCACGACCAGCCCGGTCGAGAGGCGGTCCACCAGGTTGCCGAACGCCCCGCCCAGGATGAGCGCCAGGGCGAGCCGCCGCCCCATACCCTGCACCCGCCCGCGGATGAACAGGAACAGGATCGCGAGCACCGCGGCGATCGAGAACACGTAGTAGGGGAACGGCAGGCCGGCGCCGAGCCCGAACGCGACCCCCGAGTTGCGCACGTAGGTGAAGCGTACGAACTCGCCGATGACCTGCATCGGCGGAGCGCCCGCCAGCGTGCGCGTGGCCCACTGCTTGGTCCAGAAGTCGAACGCGAGCACGGCGCCCGCGATCAGAACCAGGACCGGGAACGGAGGTCTCACCCGTCGCCCCTCGGGCGCGACGAGCCCGGGTTCACGAGATACCCCGGGCGGCCCGCTCCTCTTTCTCCTTGCACGCCAGGCACAGACGGGCGGTCGGCATCGCCTCGAGCCTTGCTCTCAAGATCGGGTTCTCGCACGACTCGCAGATGCCGTACTCGCTGCGCGCGATCCGGCGCAGCGCCTCGTTCAGCTCGAGCAGCATGCGGCCCTCGGCCGAGGCGAGATGGAACGCCTTCTCGCGCTCCATCGCGTCGGTCCCGACGTCCGCCATGTGGAACGAGTAGCCCGAGAGGTCGCCGGCGCTGTCGCGCTGGTTGACCTTGAGCACCGTGTTCTCGTAGTGGCCCATCTCCTTGAGCACGCGCACACGCTCGTCACGCAGCCGCTGCTCGAACTCGGGGAAGTCCTTGTTCGTCACCGGCTGCCCGCCGGCATCAGGCGCCGTGGCGCGAACCGGCTTCTGCGGGCGCGGCGCGATCGGCAGCGGTCGCGCGGGCTTCTGCGGCACCTTCGAGATGGACTCGGGCGGCAGCACCCCGATCGGGTGGACGACCGCCGGGGGGCGCGCGGTCTTGAGCTTGGGCTTGCCCTTCACGGCCGGCTTTCCGATGACCCGGGCGCCGCCCTTGGCCGCGGGCGCCGGCTTCATGCCCGGGCGCTGGGCCGCGACCGGCGTCGCCTTGGGCGCAGCCTTCGGCGCCGGCTTGGGCGCCGCCTTCGCCGCTGGCTTGAGCGCCGGTCGCGCGGTCGCGCGCGCCTTCGCCGCCGGCTTCTGGGCGGGCTTCATGGTTCGCACGGCCTTCCTGGCCTTCGGCCCGGACCCTGTGGACTTGCGTGATTTGGCCATCGGTTCCTCCTGACCTATCGGTTTTCGGCTGGTGAGAGCCGGTTCTGAGTCACTTCATCCAGCCGTCGCACCACCTCGGTCACGAGGCGGGTGAGGACCGGGGCCATCTTCCCGGCGACCGCGAGGATCTCTGGGATGCTGACCGGCTTCAGATGATCCGGATCACAGGTGTCGGTGACGATATTGAAGGCGAGCACGCGCTGGCCGCCGTGCACCGCAGCGATGGTCTCGGGGACCAGCGACATGCCGACCACGTCGGCGCCGATCCAGCGCAGGAACCGGTACTCGGCCGCGGTCTCGAGGTTGGGCCCCGCGACCGCGACGAACACCGCGCGCTGGAGCGGGATCTCAAGGCTCAAGGCGGCGCTCTCGGCCAGCTCGATCAGCGGGAGCGCGTAGGGCTCGCTCATGTCCGGGAAGCGGGGGCCGAGCGAGTCGTCGTTCACGCCGATGAGCGGATTGTCGCCCATGAGATTGATGTGGTCGCGGGTCACCACGACGGTCCCCTTGGGCATGGTCGGGTTCATGCCGCCGACGGCGTTGGAGATGATGACGGTCCCGCAGCCCAGCGCCTTGAGCACGCGGACCGGGAAGGCCACCTGCTCCATCGGGTAGCCCTCGTAGTAGTGGACCCGCCCCTTCATGACCGCGACCGGGCGTTCGGCGAGCCGGCCCAGGTGCAGCTCGCCCGCGTGGCTCTCGACGGTCGACGTCGGGAAGTGCGGGATCTCGCGGTAGGGGATGACGGTCTCGACCTTGAGCGCGCCGGCGAAGTCCCCGAGCCCGGTGCCGAGGATGACCCCCGCCTCCGGACACACGGGCGTGCGCGAGCGGACGAACGCCGCGGCGGCTTCGATCCGGGTCTTCAGGTCACTGGCCATCGTGGGTCCCGCCTCCCTTCCGGGGGCTCTTTCGGTGATTTGCGCATGTTCAGCTCGAGCCCGGCCGTCACCCCATGCGCAGCGCGAGATCGCGCAGGGTGTTGACCAGGAACATCTGGATCAGCCAGATCGCCAGCATGGCGATGAAGGGCGCCAGGTCGATCCCCGACACGATGGTCGGGAACAGTCTGCGAATGGGATAACACACCGCATCCGAGATGCGCTCCAGCGTCATGACGATCGGGTTGCTCGGATCCGGGCGCACCCAGCTCAGCAACGCGTTGACGAAAACGACCAGCAGCAGCAACTGGAGGACCACGTTGATCACGGCCGCCACCGCTTCCAGCAGATTCCCGAAGACGAACATCGTCAGTCCCTCCCTGGACTCGAGCGCTCGCCGAACAGTGCCGCGCCCACCCGGACCAGCGTGGCACCCTCCTCGACGGCGACCTCGAAGTCGCCGCTCATCCCCATGGACAGCTCGGGGAGCCGAAGCCCCAGTGCCCGCTCGCCCGCGTCGCGCAACGCGCGCAGGCGGGCGAACCCGGGCCGCGCCTGCGCGGCCGTCCCGACCGGGGCACCCACCGTCATCAACCCGTCGAGCGCCAGCCCCGGCAGCGCCGCGACGCGTTCGAGCACTCCCATCACGGTGTCCGGCGAGACGCCGAACTTGGTCGCCTCGCCGCTCACGTTCACCTCGACCAGGACGGGCAGTCGACGTCCGGCGCCGACCGCGCGGCGCGACAGCGCCTCCGCCAGTTCCACCGAGTCCACCCCTTGCACGCGGTCGAACAGCTCCACCGCGCGCCCGGCCTTGTTGCGTTGCAGATGCCCGATCATGTGCCAGCGCGCGGCCGTTCGACCGATCGCGCCGATGTGCCGCTCGGCCTCCTGGACCCGGTTCTCGCCCAGATCCGAGAGCCCCAGCGCCACCGCCTCATGGATCCACTCCTCCGTCACCGTCTTGACCACCCCGATCAGGACCACGGTCCGGGGGTCGCGCCCGGCGCCCTCGGCGGCCCGGGCGATACGGCCCCGGACCTCGTCCAGACGGCTCCGAATCGCGGACGAGGGGGGTTTCACGGAACGCGCGAGGGTAGTCGGGGCCTCGGGGGGCTGCAAGCGGAATCGGCGGACCCGGATGCGGCGCCGAAGGGGTCGGTCAGAGCAGCGTCAGTGCCAGCTCCAGCTCGGTGCGGGCGCTCCAGTTCGCGCGCAGGAGCGAGGCGCCCGGGCAGTCGCCGCAGGTGGTCTCGACCTCGACCAGCAGGCGGGCGCGGCCGGTGGAGAGCCCGGCGAGCGAGCCCCGGGTGAAGAGCCAGCGGCCCTCGCCCAGATCGATCGCGGTGACCGGATCGCCCGCGCCCACGATCGAGACCCGGTACCACACGTCCGGGACCGGCGGGAGCATGACGACCGGAAGCTCATCGGAGCGCAACACCCCCTGGCCCGGCTCGGGCCGGGTGACGAGCGGGTAGGGCGCGAGCTTGACGCGCACAGAGGAGCCCGCAACCGAGGGACCGCCGGTGTTCGCGATGGTCCCCCACGGGTCCCCGCCGGCCTCGGTCCCGCCTGCGGATTCGTCGCGGCCGAGCCGGTAGCTCACCGCGCCCTTGCCGTCCACGTTTCGCCGGAGCGGCCGGTCATCGAGTCTGACCTCGCCGGCGTCGAGCCCCGCGCCCTTGCCGCCGGCGCGGTATTCGACCCTCAGGTCCTGGTCGAACACGCGCAGTGCGCCGCGGGTATCCACCAGTTCGGCGCTGCGCCGGAGCCGCACCTCGAGAACGAGGAGTGCGCCCGCGGAAACCGGAGCGCTTCCCGCCGGGGCCGTGGAGGGCGCAGAACCCGGAGGCTCGGCGACGACGCCGGGCGCGGCGCAGCCCGCGAGCAGCAGCAGGCACGCGATCGCGGCCGGCGCGAATCGCGCGCCGCTTCGGCGCATGGCTATGGATCGTGTGTGCACGGGATATGGTGGAGGCGGCGGGAATCGAACCCGCGTCCGAAAGTCGTTCCCCAGGCAGTCCTACAGGCGTGTCCGGCCGATTGGTTCTCGCGCTCCCCCGCTCCGACCGGCGGGATCAGTAGTGCGCCAGCTCGATTGGTTCTCGTCCTCTGCCCACGAGCGAGGGCTTTGGACCAGCCTGCGATTATCTGACGCTCGCTCCAGACCCCACAGGCGGGTTCCGGGCGACCGTCGCTGCTAGTTAGGCAGCGAGAGCCAACTGCTGGTTATCGGCAGTTGTAATGGTCCCGTTTTTTTGACGAGGACACGGGTCCCCGGCCTGCACTCCCTGGTTCTCAACCCCCGTCGAGACCTGTCGCCCCCCAATAGGTAGCGGCGCCCCCGGCGGGGGGACCCCCGCGGCGCGCAGCACGCGCGCGGGGCGTTGCCGAGAGCGCCGAACTCATGCTAACCCCACCCCCGCCGGTCTGTCATCCGGCAGTTCGATGCGGTAAAACCCCCGCCGGTGCGGCCCCTGCTCCGGGCCCTGGTCCCCGGCGTCCCGATCAGAACGGGATGTCGTCGTCCGGACCGCCGCCGAAATCGTTCTGGATGGTGCTTTCGTCGGGCGGCACGGTGGCCTCGGTGTCATCGGTCGGGCGCTCGCCGCGGCCACCCAGCATCTGGACGTTGCGGGCCACGACCTCGGTCGTGAACCGCTTCTGCCCCTGCTGGTCCTGCCACTGCCGCGTGCGGATGCTGCCCTCGATGTACACCTGCCGGCCCTTGGTCAGGTACTGGCCGCAGATCTCGGCCTGCTTGCCCCACACCACGACCCGATGCCACTCGGTGGCTTCCTGCTTCTGACCGCTCTTGTCGGTCCACTTCTCGGTGGTGGCGAGGCGCAGGTTGGCGACCGCCTGCTGGCCCTGCGTGTAGCGGAGCTCGGGGTTCGCGCCGAGATTGCCGATGAGGATGACCTTGTTGACGCCACTCATGCTCGACTCCTTTCGTTACGGATGGGGTCCCCGTCGCGGGGGCCCTGCGAGAGCCAGAGCATACGAATCCGGCGTGACGGGCGCAATCGCCGGATTCGGGCGCGGGACAAGCTCCAGTCGAGGGCGAGCCGGAGCCCGAAGCCGACCAGCACGGGAACGAATCGTGCAGTCCAACATTGCCAGGAGCCCCATTGCAGATCCATTGTAGGCACAACCGGAGTGGAGGGATTCATGAGGGCACGTATCGTCCGGATCGGGAACTCTCAGGGGATCCGCATCCCAAGAGCGTTGATCGAGCAGACCAGACTGGGGGAGGACGTCGAGATCGTGGTCCAAGGCCGTAGCTTGGTCATTTGCCCGGCTCGCCACCCTCGTGCGGGCTGGTCCGACGCATTCCGGGACATGGCCGCGCACGGGGATGACGCGCTCGTCGATGAAGCCCGGCCGACGTGCCGGGACGAGCGCGAGTGGAAGTGGTAGCCGGTACCCGGCGACATTGACGGTACGCAGCCCACGGAATCCGCAGAATTGACGCGGCCCTCCGGCGGCGCTTATCCTCGCTCGTCCGCGACCGTACGGTAATGTCCGGGGCGTGGCGCAGCCCGGTAGCGCACCTGCTTTGGGAGCAGGGTGTCGGAGGTTCAAATCCTCTCGCCCCGACTGCTTGACCGGCGCCATGGATCCCGGGTGCGCCGGAGTAGACCCCGCGCCTGTAGCTCAGACGGATAGAGCAACGGATTTCTAATCCGTGGGTCGGGGGTTCGATTCCCTCCAGGCGCACCAACCCTTGCCGCCCTTCAAGGCGAAGGGCGCGTGGCGCGGAGGGCAGTCCCGTAGACGCGGGCGGATGCGGGCGCGCGGTCGGGTCGGACGCCGCTTCGCCCCGGTCAGTGGGTGGTGGATGTAGCTCAGCTGGTAGAGCACTGGACTGTGGCTCCAGTGGTCGCGGGTTCGAACCCCGTCATCCACCCCACCCCTTGGCCGCGCGTGGCGGCCACTCTAGGTGCGCTGTCGGGCGTCCAGCGCTTCGCGGACCTTGAGGGCGAGCGCGACGCGGGTGAACGGCTTTTGTAAGAAGGCGGCCTGTCCCTCGCGCACCCCTTCCCGCAGCCGGGCGTCGTCGGCGTATCCCGAGATGAACAGCACGCAGATCCTCGGGTGGTCTCCGACCAGGCGCGCGGCCAGATCCGACCCGCCCATCCCCGGCATGACGACGTCGGTCACCAGCATGTCGATCAGTCCGGCATGGTTCGCGGAGAGCCGCATCGCCTCCTCGCTCGAGCGGGCGCTCAGCACCCGGTATCCATGCTGCGCAAGCGTCTCGCGCATCAGCTCGCGCACCACCGCTTCGTCCTCGACCAGGAGCACGGTCTCGTGACCGCCCGGCAGCTGCCCGGGGTCCGAAGCCGCGACCTCGCGGGCGCCGGTCGGGGTCGTAGCGTCCAGGCGGGGCAGATAGACCTGGAAGACCGAGCCCTGTCCGGGCTCGCTCGCGAGGAGGATGTAGCCCCCGGACTGGCTGACGATGCCGTAGACGGTCGCGAGTCCGAGGCCGGTCCCCTTGCCGAGTTCCTTGGTGGTGAAGAACGGCTCGAACACGCGCGCGCGCGTTGCGGCATCCATTCCGACGCCGGTGTCGCTCACCAGCAGCCTCACGTATCGACCCGGAGGCACCGGCAGCTGTGGATCGGCGTGGGATTTGTCCACGTCGGTGTTGGCGGTCGCGATCGTGAGCTTGCCGCCGTCCGGCATGGCATCCCGCGCGTTGATCGCGAGATTCAGGATGACCTGTTGCAACTGGTGTTCGTCGGCGAGGACGTGTCCCAGCGTGGGATCGAGCTTGAGCTCGAGCTGGATGTCCTCGCCGATCAGCCGGCGCAGCAGATCGCCGGTGCCGGCAGCGATCCGATTCAGGTCGAGCGACCGGGACTCCAGCACCTGCCTGCGGCTGAAGGCGAGCAGCTGCCGGGTGAGCGCGGCCGCGCGCTCGGCGGCGCTCTGGATCTCGGCGATCGAGGCGCGCAGGGGGTCGCGGGCCGGCACGCGCTCGAGCATCTGCTCGCCGTACCCGAGGATGACGGTGAGGAGATTATTGAAGTCATGGGCGACGCCGCCCGCCAGCCGGCCGATCGCGTCCATCTTCTGCGACTGCCGCAGCTGGTCTTCGCTCTCGCGCAGCGCGGCTTCGGCCTGCCGGCGCGCGGTCACGTCGCGGAAGCTCCACACCCGGCCGACGCTCGCGCCGTCGATGCGCTGGGGCATCGAGTAGCGCTCGAACACGCGCCCATCCTTGAACTCGAGCACGTCGAAACTCTCGGCCTCGGGCTGCGCGTACAGCTCGCGCACCTTGGCGACGAATGCCTCGGGATCCTTGAGCTGGCTGAGCACGAAGGCGATCGCCTGGTCGTCGTCGCGCGCCTCGAGGATCCCCGGCGGGATGCGCCACATCGCGATGAACTTGCGGTTGAGCCTCACGATCCTCCCCGACGAATCCACCACCAGGATGCCGTCGGCGGTGGACTCCAGGGTGGCGGAGAGCAGCGAGAGCGTGCCGCGCAGCTCGGCCTCGGCGCGTCGGCGGTCGGTGATGTCGCGCAGGAAGCCGGTGAAGACCGGCGGCCCCGGGCCCGCGACGCGGGTGATCGCCAGCTCGACCGGGAACTCGGCGCCATCGGCGCGCATCGCGGTCATCTCGATGCGCCGGCCGATGACGCGGGTCACACCAGTCTCGAGGTAGCGCGCCATGCCCTGCCGGTGTTCGGCGCGGTGGATCGGCGGGACGATGAGATCGACCATCGGCCGGCCGATGACTTCCGCGCGCCGGTAGCCGAAGGTGCGCTCGGCCGCGGGGTTGAAGTCCAGCACGTCGCCCCGGTGATCCATGGTGACGATGCAGTCGAGGGCGCCCTCGAGGATGGCGCTCTTGCGCGCCTCGCTGGCCAGCAGGCGCTCTTCGGCGAGTCGGTGGTGGCTGAGGTCCACGATCAGTCCGCGCAGCAGGGGGGGACGTCCGTCCAGGGCCGCGACGCCGTGCATGCGATCGCGCAGCCAGAGCGTCCGGCCCTGTTCGTTCGTGATGCGGTAGTCGATCTCGCCGCGCTGGGCGATGCGCGCGGTCTCGCAGGCGAAGTGCAGGACGCGCTCGCGGTCCTCGGGATGGATCCGGCCGGCCCAGAATCCCGGCTCGCTCAGCCAGCGCGACGCCTGGAAGCCGAGGATGGCCTGGGCGCGCTCGCTGACAAACGTGTATCGGAACGGCTCGACCGAGGCGTCGGCCTCCCACACGACGCCGTCGATGTCGTCCAGGAGCCGCCGGTCCAGCCCGGCCGGCGAGTGCGTCGCGTCGTCCACGGGTTCGCGCGGCATGATCCCCCCGTTTCGGCCGAGCAGCGGGGCGCCGATGTCGCACCCTCCCGCCGCAGGTCGGCTGATTCTGCTCCGTGACGGCTCGAAAGACCAGTGGTTCCGGATCAGCCGCCGGACAGCATGCGCGCCAGAGCCTCGGCGGCACGGGCCCGGTGGGAGATCGCGTTCTTGGAGGCCTCGTCCAGCTCGGCCAGCGTCACGCCCATCCCGGCCACCTCGAACACCGGGTCGTAGCCGAAGCCGCCATCGCCGCGCGGCGCCCGGGTGATGGCGCCCTCGAGGAACCCCTCCCCCACGCGCTCGCTTCCGTCCGCCAGGCGGGCCACGCAGACCGTGTGGAAGCGGGCGCCACGACGGCCGTCGGGCACCGGGCGCATGCGGTCGAGCAGGAGCGCCACGTTCTCGGCGTCGCTCGCGTCCTCGCCGGCGAAGCGGGCGGAACGGAGGCCCGGCGCGCCCGCCAGCGCCTCGACCTCGAGGCCGGTGTCGTCGGCGATCGCGGGCAGGCCGGTCAGTTTCGCCGCCGCGTCCGCCTTGAGCCGCGCGTTCTCGAGCAGGCTCGCCCCGTGCTCGACCGGCGGGAAGGCGCCGGCGAACTCGTGCAGGCCACGCAGCCGCCATCCGAAGTCCGCGAACAGCGCCGCGAGCTCGCGCAGCTTGCCGCGGTTGAAGGTCGCGAGGACCAGGTCCGGCGGGCTCACCCGGCCGGCAGGAGGCCCGAGTCGCCCAGCAGCCGGCGCTGGCTCGCGAACACCCGGCCGATGCCGAGCCGGGCGAGACGCAGCATCGCGCGCAGCTCGGCCTCGCTGAACGAGACGGATTCGCCGGTCCCCTGCACCTCGACGAAGCGGCCGGCGCCGGTCATGACGACGTTCATGTCCACCTGGGCGCCCGAGTCCTCGCGATAGTCGAGGTCGAGGCAGGGCGTCCCGGCGATCATCCCGACCGAGACGGCGCCGAGCATGTCGCGCAGCGGCGGCCCGGTCAGATGGCCGCGATTCGAGAGCGTGACGAAGGCGTCGTGGAGCGCCACCAGCGCGCCGTCGATGGATGCCGTGCGGGTGCCGCCGTCGGCTTCGAGCACGTCGCAATCGAGGATGATGGTGCGCTCGCCGAACGCCTTGAGGTCGGTGACCGCGCGCAGCGAGCGGCCGATGAGGCGCTGTATCTCCTGCGCGCGGCCGCCGGTCTGGGCGCTGCGCGGCGTGCGCTCGGTGGTGGCGCGCGGGAGCATGCCGTACTCGGCGGTCACCCAGCCCTGCCCCTTGCCGCGCAGCCAGCCCGGGATGCGGTCCTCGACCGTGGCGCTGCACAGCACGCGCGTGCGTCCGAGGCTCACGATCGCCGAACCTTCCGCGTGCGCGAGCACGCCGCGCTCGAACTTGAGCGGACGGAGCTGGCGCGGCGACCGCCCGTCCGGGCGCACGTGGACGGGGGCCTCGGGGTCCCGGGCTTCGCGCGCTCGGATCGCCGCCGGCTTGTGGGTCATGTGCGCAGGCCCCGGTGCCCAAGCGCGGCGTCGTGATGCGTGCGCTCGAACCACGAGACGTCGGTCTCGTCCACGATGACCGGGGTCGGCAGCGCGCCGCCGAGGAACCCCTCGCCGATGCGGGTGAAGTTGCGCGGCTCGTCGCTCAGGTAGAACCGGTGCTGGACCTCGCCGGCCGGCGCGAGCTGCCCGCGCTCGCGCAACAGCGCGGCGAGTGCGCGCGCGGCCTCGGCGCCCGAGTCCACGAG
>JBKJXJ010000336.1:0-5566 GCA_046716125.1 Candidatus Eiseniibacteriota bacterium | reverse complement strand
GCGGCGCCGGGGTCAAGGCCGACATGATGACCTGGATCAAGGACGCCGAGGACAAGCTCATCCAGCTCGCCGAGGCCACGCCCGATGCCGGCTACGCGTACCGCCCGTCCAAGGACGTGCGCACGGCCGGCGAGGTCTTCATGCACGTCGTCGCCGCCAACTATGGCGCCCCGAGCTTCTGGGGTGTGAAGCCGCCCGAGGGATTCAACTTCATGACCCACGAGAAGTCGCTGACCAAGAAGGCCGACATCGCCAAGGCGCTGAAGGATTCCTTCGCCCACATGGAGGCCGGGCTGATGGCGACGTCCGATGCCGACATGGACAAGCCGGTGGACCTGTTCGGGATGAAGACCACCATACGCGGCGGCTACATGCTGCTCCTCTCGCACGCCCACGAGCATCTCGGCCAGTCCATCGCCTACGCGCGCGGCAACGGCGTCGTGCCGCCATGGACGATCAAGCAGCAGGAAGCGATGAAGGCGATGGCCGACAAGATGGCGGAGAAGAAGAAGGCCGACGCCAAGTAGCGAACACCGCACCGGACCGCGGGCCCGGCGCCAGCCGGCGCCCGCGGACCGCGTGTCACGGAGACCGGATGGTCTCGTATTCGTCGGCAGTGACGATCGCGCCATCCTGAACCCGACGGCCGTCGGATGGCCGAGCCGAAGCCTCCCTCCCGCCGTCCATCCTCCGACGAACCTGTCCGCGTCGTCCGCAAGCATCACGCGCTCGTGCGGCTTTCGCACTGGGTCAACGTGCCGGTGCTCCTGGGGCTGATCGCGAGCGGCCTCGCGATCTACTGGGCGGCGACCCGCGCGCCTGGGTCTACGACCACTTGAGCCTCGGCACCGGGATGCTCGCCCGTGCGCTGCGGCTCCACTGGGCGCTCGCGTATCTGCTGATGCTGAACGGCGCGCTCTACCTGCTCGGCCTGATCGCCGGCGTGCTGGCGGTGCTCTCGGGATGGGCGATGCACAAGCCGGTGCAGCTCGGGCTGCTCGAGCGGATGTTCGTGAACTACGACGGCGCGCGCCTCGTCCACCTGGCGTGCACCATCGTGCTCGGCGCACGGCTGTGCCCAGGAAATGACGTGCTCGAGAACTCGCCCCGGGGCGAGTTCAAGGCCCCGTCATTTCATCCGCCGCGCGGCGGATAGACCCGCGCGCTCGAAAGCCCCGGCGATCCCCGCCGTGGTCGCCGGCACGATCCCGACCTCGGTGATGAGGCCGGTGATCAGAGCATGCGGCGTCACGTCGAAGGCGGGATTAAGCGCCGCCGTGCCATCGGTAGCGACGCGCACGCGGACCGTCGCGCCGGAGTCATCCACACCTTCGACCGTGAGCACCTCGTCCGGCGACCGCTCCTCGATCGGGATCCCATCGCCCGATGCGGTCGCGCGGTCGATCGTGCTGAGCGGAGCCGCGACGTAGAAGGGGATCACGTGCGCGTGCGCCGCGAGTGCGCGGGCATAGGTGCCGATCTTGTTCGCGGTGTCACCGTTGGCGGCGATCCGGTCGGCGCCGGTGAGGACCAGGTCCACCTGTCCGCGCTGGATGAGATGGGCGGCCACGCTGTCGACGATCAGAGTGTGCGCGACCCCCTCACCGCGTAGCTCCCAGGTCGTGAGCCGGGCGCCCTGAAGCCGCGGCCGGGTCTCGCTCACCCAGACGAACGGCTCGAGCCCGGCGCGTTGGGCTCGATAGACCGGTGCGAGCGCGGTGCCCCAGTCCTGCACCGCGAGCCACCCGGCGTTGCAGTGCGTGAGGATGCGGGCGCCGCGCCCGATGAGCGCCGCCCCGTGGACCCCGATCGCCTCGGCCGCGGCCACCTCCGTTTCGTCGAACGCGCGCGCGGCGGCGAGCATCCGGCCGGGATCGGGCGCGGCGGCGCACACCGCGTCGAGACCGCGCCGGAGGTTGACGGCGGTCGGCCGCGTCCGGTACAGCCGGGCCTCGGCGGCCCCGACCTCGGCGTGCGCGCGCGCCGCGAGCGCCAGCCCGTAGGCCGCGAACACGCCGATCAACGGAGCGCCGCGCACCGCCATGGTCTCGATCGCGGCGGCGACCTCCTCGACCGTGCGCGCGATCCCGATCTCGAATCGGCCCGGGAGAAGGCGCTGGTCGATGAAGCGGACGCCTTCGTCCGTCCACCAGACCGCGCGGGTCTCCCGCCCCTGGACTTTCATCGCGCCCGGCTCGGCGCCGCGCTCATGAGAGCGCCACCGCGCGCGCCAACTCGCGGACCAGCGTCCCTCCCGCTTCGGCGGCAGTCGCGCCGAACGCGATGACGCCGTCCTCGTGCCCGCCCATCGCGAGGATCCCGGTGCCGGAGAGCGTGGACTCGCGATAGAGACGCTGCACCTCGAGCGCCATCGCCGGCGTCCCGTTCACGACCTCGACGCGCGTGATTGGCAACCCGAGGGCGCGCGCCTGGCGCCAGATCTCGGGCGCGTGCGCATGGAAGACCACCCGGGCGGCGGGCGCGATGTCGTAGATCGCGCCGTGGGTGAGCGACTCCGACGAGGGCGCGACCGGCCCCATGCTGCGCACGTGGTTGCGCTGCAGGTCGTAGCGCTCGACCAGGGAGAAATCGTCGAGCGTGACGCGCGGGCGCCCCCCGGTCTGCGTGCCGGTCACGAGGAACCGGCGCTGCCCGCGCGCGACGTCGCCGAACGGGCCGACCCGAGCGCTGACGTTGCCGTAGCCGGCGCCTTGATACCGCGCGGGATCACGCCCGATCAGTCCCAGGCGCGCGAGCACCTCGCGCCAGGCCGCGAGCACGGCGGCGGTCTCGCCGTAGACGCGCGCTTCGAGCACGCGATGCTCGTGCTCGACCTCGAATCGGGTGACGCCTTCCGCGGAGGACCCGGGCATGGCGCCAATCTACATCTTGCGACGGCTCCTGCGGTCCGCCACGTTCACCTTGCGCCGCCGCCCGTGCGAAGGGCCGTTGTCCGCGCGCGACGCGGTCTGGGTCGCGCTCGAGCCGTGCCCCCCGCTGCGATGGACCGCGCCGTGCGAACCGCGCACGCCGCGCGACCGGGCCGGCTCGCTGGACTCGGCATGGCCGATCTTGGTGGCGTGGCCCTTGTAGTCGAACCCGGGCACGGTCTCCTGCGGGATGCGCCGGCCCAGGAACTTCTCGATCACCCGGGCGTCCTTCTCCTCTTCGGGGCTCACCAGCGTGATCGCGTCGCCGATCGCGTTCATGCGTCCGGTGCGGCCGATGCGGTGAACATAGTCCTCGGGCGACCGGGGGACGTCGTAGTTGATGACGTGCGTGATGTCGTCCACGTCGATGCCGCGCGAGGCGATATCGGTGGCGACCAGCACCTCGACCCGGCCGCGCTTGAAATCGGCCAGTGCGCGCTCACGCTGACCCTGGCTGCGGTCGCCGTGGATGACCCCGACGCGGTGCCCGCGGGCCTTGAGCTGGCGGTAGAGCCGGTCGGCCCCGTGCTTGGTGCGGGTGAACACCAGCGCCGTGCGATCGTCCGAGTGATCCAGCAGCTCGTGGAGCAGGTCCACCTTGAGGTGGCGTGGCACCGGATAGAACGCCTGCTCGATCGACTCGGCCGGCCGCGACGGCGGCGCCAGGTCGACGCGCTGGGGGTTGTGCAGCGCGTCCTTCGCCACCCGGTTCAGCTCGGGCGGCATGGTCGCGGAGAACATCAGGGTCTGACGCTTGGCCGGCAGCAGCTTGAGGATCCGCTGCAGATCGGGCGCGAAGCCCATGTCCACCATGCGGTCGGCCTCATCGAGCACCAGCACTTCGATCTCGTCCAGGCTCAGGCTGTGCCGGCCATGAAGGTCGAGCAGCCGGCCCGGCGTGGCGACCAGCAGATCGACGCCCTCGTAGCGCAGCATGCGCTCCTGCGGGGCGATCGGGACGCCGCCATAGACGGAGCCCACGCTGACTTCGGCGTACTTCGAGTACTGGTGGGCGTTCTCCTCGACCTGCGCGGCGAGCTCGCGGGTGGGGACCAGGATGAGCGCGCGCAGCGCGCGGTGACCGTTGAGCAGACGCGCCAGGATCGGCAGCAGGAACGCGGCCGTCTTGCCGCTCCCGGTCTGGGCGGCGGCGACCAGGTCATGGCCGGGAAGGATGAGCGGGATCGCGCGCGCCTGGATGGGCGTCGGCGTCGAGTACCCGGCGGCGCGAACGCCCCGGGTGATGGGCTCGGGGAGCCCGAGGGCACTGAACGGCATCATATCTCCTGTGGTCTCGTGTGACGTGGATGAATGGGTCGAGCGCGACGCGCGCGGACGCGGCTCGTGGTTCCGCCGGTCGCTCGATGCGTCGCCGGCCGCCCGCCGCGGGCGGGCGCGATTGGACGCGTCCGCCGGCCGGGATGGCCGTCTCGAGGGTCGCTGAGTCAATGCGCGCGGTCCTGCAAGCGCTTGCCGTACTCGCTGTGCCGGCGCGCCAGTTTGCGCGCGGCCTCAGGGGTCGGCGCGGCCGTCGGCATCTCGGTCACCAGCGAACCGAGGCAGAAGTCCGCGATCGGGACCAGAACGTTGAGGTTCCGGTCCATATGGATGTGATGGATGCGATGGTGGCGCTCGATGAACTTGAAGTAGCGCGAGCGCGTGATGAAGGGCAGATTGGGCTTGTGCATGAGGTGGTGCAGACCCTCGTAGCCCACATAGTAGAGGGACATGCCGACGCCGAAGCTGACGACGAACGCCACCCAGGGGAACGAGACACCCAGCGAGGCGAGACCCCACGAGACCAGCGCCCAGAATCCGGTGTTGATCAGGACGAGCACGGGGCCGCCCCACCATTGGAAGGTGAGTGCCTCTTCCTGCTCTTCCTCTTTGATCTGGAAGGTGTCTTCGAACTTGCAGAGCTGGTGGTGGACGAGGGTGTGCGAGGTGAAGCAACTTTCCGGAAGCCAGGGGCGATGGAGCCAGTATCGGTGGAACGCCCATTCGAAGAAACTGCCCTGGACAACGGAGATCATGATGCCAGCCAGGATGGCGAGAACGATCAAGTGGCCTCTCGAGGAAGCGAGGGGGGGCGGGCGACTCGCGCAGGCCCCGTGTCCGATCGCGATGACCGGACCTTCGATCCGAGGGATGGGCCACTAGCAAAAACCGCCAAGGACGCCCTGGCGGAGTCGGAACGCTTGGAGCACATCCAAATACAACCGAAGACACTTGGACTATCGGCATTCCGGAACGAGAACACAAGTGGATTTTCAGGACCGGCGGAAACTGGCCAGCCGTGCCAATCTGGCCACTTGTCGGCCCACCGCGCGCAGGAACGGCCCGCCCCACAGGCCGACCGAGATGAGGCCGCCGAAGAGCGAGACCGCATCGATGCTCGCCCTCCCCTCCTTCTCCCAGTACACGTCCTTGAGGTTGAGCCACAGGGCGAACTCGTCGAGCGTGAGCGCCGCACCTATGCCGTAGATGAGCGAGAACCATCGGCCGGCCCTCGGGGAGGTGCTCCTGCCGTCGGTCCCGGCCATCAGGATCCAACCGTAGCCGACCGCGAGCAGCAGCAGGATGCCCCAGACGAGGTGGTGGACATGCGTCTCGCCGTATCGCACGCGCAGCATGGG
>JBKJXJ010000335.1:0-3974 GCA_046716125.1 Candidatus Eiseniibacteriota bacterium | reverse complement strand
AGGCGCTTCGCCTCGTCGGGATGGAGAAACGCGCGCGCCCCTTTGGCGAGCTTCGGCAGCAGCTCGCCGCGATGGGAGAGGCTGCCTTGTAGAAACAGCGTGCCGCCCGAGAGCAGCCACAGCCCATCACCGTTCGATGAGGCGCCGTCTCCCGCCGGGCGCGCGGATTCGAGCGACGCGGCGACCGCCGGAGCCCCCGTCGAAGCCCATTGGGGGCCCATCGGCAGCAGCGTCGCCCAGCTCATGCCGCGGTAGCCGGGGACGAGCGAGGCGATCTCGCGGAAGATGTCCTCGGCGCCCCGGTACTTCCATGGCGCGCCCAGCGCCTGCGCCACCGACTGGATGATCTCCCAGTCGGGCTTGCAGCCCTTCCGCCACGCGAGGGCGCGCACCGACTTCTGCAGCCGGCGCTCGCAGTTGACGACCACGCCCTCCTTCTCGGCGAAGGCGCTGGCGGGGAACACGACGTGGGCCCGGCGGGCGGTGTCGGTCAGGAAGAGCTCGTTGATGATGACCAACTCGGCACGCTCGAGCGCACGCTCGGCCAGCGCCCGATCCGGCGCGCTGCGCAGCCAATGGTCGCTCACGATCCAGAGCGCCTTGATGCGCCCATCGGCGGCGGCGGCGAGGATCTCGGGCGCGCTCATCCCCTGCCCCAACTCGAGCGGCGCCCCCCAGGCCTTCTCATACGACGCCCGCGCTAAGGCGTCCGCGAGCGGCACGTAGCCCGGCAGGCAATCGGGCGTGAGGCCCATGTCGAGCGCACCCTGCGAATCGCTCTGGGGGCCGAGGTACATGACCGAGGAGCGCTCGGTCGTAAGCGCGCCGCAGGCCCACGCCAGGTTCTCGACCGCCTGAAGCAACGCGGGCGCCTGGGGATGCTCGGCGTAGGCGCGGCCGAACAGGATGGCTTTGCGTCCTGCATCCCGAAGACGCTTCGCCGCCGCCCTCATCGCCGCCGCCGGCACGCCGGTCGCCTTCTCGGTGGCTTCGGGCGTCGCGCCCGTCAGCGCCTGCCTGAGCGCGCCCAGCCCCAAGGACACCTCGTCCGGGAGTCCCGCTGGATCCCCCAGGTCGAGCGCGGCGCGCGTCAGTCCGTCCACCAGCGCCAGATCGCTCCCGGGCTTCAGCGCCAGCCAATCGCCGCCGAACTTGGTGCGCGCCAGCTTCACGCGGCGCGGATGCGCCAGCGTGAGGTGGAGCTTCGTCTGGTGCTGCCCGCGGATGAGCTGGGCCTGGGCGAACGGCGACTCGCCCTGGAGGTCGTCCCCGAGGACGAGCACCTCCTCGGCGCGGTAGAGGTCGTCGAACGACATGAGCGGCCGGCCGCCGCCGGTCGCCTTGAGCAGCGCAGCGCCCGGGACGCGGGTGGTGAAGCGCGTGCGCGCGTCCACGTGCGGCGTGCCGATCACGGCGCGCGCCAGCTTCTGATAAAGGTATCCCTCCTCGACCGTCAGCTTCTCGCCGCCCAGGAACGCCACCGAGCCCGGACCGTGCACCGCCGCGATCTGCCGGAGGCGCGCCGCCGCGAACGCCACCGCCTCGTCGTATCCCGCCGGCGAGAGCGCGCCGCCCAGCCGCATGAGGGGTGCGGTGAGGCGATCGGCGCTGTTGACGAACTCGTAGCCGAAGCGGCCGCGCACGCACAGGTATTCCTTGTTGATCCCGCGGAACTCCGTGCCGCGCGCGCGCATGACCTCGTTGCCACGCACTCCGAGGCGCACCGAGCAGCCGTTCGAGCACCAGGGGCAGACGGTGATGTGCTGGCGCAGGTCCCAGGGACGCGCCTTGAACCGGTAGGGCAGCGCCGTCAGGGCGCCGACCGGGCAGACCTCGACGCAGTTGCCGCACTGTTCGCACTCGAGCGGCTGGCGGTTGAACGACGAGATCTCGGTCCACACGCCGCGCTGGTGGGCGGTGAGGGCGTCGTCTCCCATGACCTCGTCGCAGTAGCGCACGCACCGCATGCACACGATGCAGCGGTTCGCCTCCTTCTTGACCACCGGCCCCAGGTCCTCGGAGTCGAACGTCCGCTTGGCCTCGTCCATGCGCGAGAAATCGTGGCCGAAGGCGAAGGCGAGATCCTGCAGCTGGCACTCGCCGCCCTCGTCGCACACCGGGCAATCGAGCGGGTGGTTGACCAGCAGGAACTCCATGATGCCCTTGCGCGCCTTGACCGCGACCTCGGACTCGGTGCGCACGTGCATGCCGTCGGCGACCGTGGTCGTGCATCCGGTCTGCACCTTGGGCATCCACGCGATCTCGGTCACCCCGTCCGCCCCCACGACCGGCTTGCGATCGGGCCCGAGCTTCGGCATGCCCACCTCGACGACGCAGATGCGGCAGGCCCCGAGCGGCGGCAGCTTGTCGTGCGAGCAGAAGATCGGGACGTGCGTCTGGGCCTCACGCGCGGCATCGGTGACCAGCGTGCCGGCCGGCACTTCGACCGTGCGTCCGTTGACCGTCACGCGGCAGGTGGCGCTCACGCGGGCACCTCATGCTCGACCGCGGCGCGGCGACGGTTGGCGAGGCACTGCTTGTGGATCACGTGGTGCTCGAACTCGGGGCGAAAATGCTTGATCGCCCCCATCACCGGCATCGCCGCCGCGTCGCCCAGGGCGCAGAACGACTTGCCGAGGATGTTGTCCGAGACGTCATAGAGCAGGTCGATGTCCTTCTCGCGGCCGTGTCCGCTCTCGAGCCGCTCGAACACCTCGCTCATCCAGTACGTGCCCTCGCGGCACGGCGTGCACTTGCCGCACGACTCGTGCTCGTAGAAGCGGGTGATGTTCCAGAGCGCGTCCACGATGCAGGTCTGCTCGTCGATGACGATGACGCCGCCCGAGCCGAGCAGCGTGCCCGCCGCGGCCATGGACTCGAAGTCGAGCCCGGTGTCGAGCATCGAGGCCGGGAGCAGCGGCACCGAGGAGCCGCCCGGGATCACGGCTTTGATCCGCAGGCCATCCCGGATGCCGCCGCAGTGCTCGTTGATGAGCGTCGAGAGCGGCAGCCCCATCGGCACCTCGTAGTTGCCGGGGCGCTTCACCGGACCCGAGACCGACAGGATCTTGGTGCCGGGGCTCTTCTCGGTTCCCCACTGGCGGAACCACGCCGCGCCGTGCTTCAGGATGTGCGGCACGTTCATCAGCGTCTCGGTGTTGTTGACCACGGTCGGGCAGGCGTAGAGCCCTTCCACCGCCGGGAACGGCGGCTTGAGCCGCGGCTGGCCACGGAAGCCCTCGAGCGACGAGAGCAGCGCGGTCTCCTCGCCACAGATGTAGGCGCCGGCGCCGAGATGCGTATAGAGGTGGAACGAGAAGCCGGTGCCGAGGATGTCGTCACCGAGGAGCCGGGCGGCCCTGGCCTCGGCGATCGCGGCATCGAGGATGCGCTGGATGTAGTCGAACTCCCCGCGCAGATAGATGTAACCCGTGTGTGCACCGAACGCGTAAGCCGAGAGCAGCATGCCCTCGATCAGGAGGTGCGGGTTCTTCTCCATGAGCTCACGGTCCTTGAAGGTGCCGGGCTCGCTCTCGTCGGCGTTGCACACGAGGTATTTGGGCTTCGCGGTCTGCTTGGGGACGAAGCCCCACTTCATCCCGGTCGGAAAGCCGGCGCCGCCGCGTCCGCGGAGCCCGGAGTCCTTGACGATCTGGATGCAGTCGTCGGGCGCCTTCTTCCCGAGCACCTCGCCCGGAACCTGATAACCGCCCCCCTTGCGATACACCTCTATCTAATTGAGCTTCTGCGTGTCGATGTCGGCGAAGAGCAGGGGACCGCGCGGTGTGCTCATCGCAGCGTCTCAAGCAGGGCGTCGGCCTTCGCCTCGTCCAGGGTCTCGTGGTAGTCGAAGTTGACCTGCATGCACGGTCCCCCGCCGCAGGCCGCCAGGCACTCGACCCTTCGCAGGGTGAAACGCCCGTCCGCGGTGGTCTCGCCGTGCCCGACGCCGAGCTTCTCCTCCAGGTGCCGGA
>JBKJXJ010000334.1:0-3732 GCA_046716125.1 Candidatus Eiseniibacteriota bacterium | reverse complement strand
TCCACCCCCCGGCGGGTGGCCCATACGACGCTGGCCCGGGGCGTCTCGGCCGCGAGCTGCGCCAGCGCGGCGACGGTCGTGGCGGCGGTGGCGCCGGCGCCGATCACCAGAGTCCGCCGGCCGGCGTAACGCTCGCGGGCCAGCCCCAGCACGTCATCCGGGTGATATGAGAGCTGTGGCGCCAGGTAGAGCTCGCTACGTGCCGGGATGCCGCCATCGCCAGCCCAGTTGGGCTGACCGTAGACGCCCGAGGCGTCGATGGCGGCGAACGCGTGCAGGAAACTCTCCCGACCGCCCGGGTCGCGAACGAGGATGCGAAACGGCTGCCGGCGACGGCCGCCTTCGGCGGGCGAATCGGACTTGACCAGCCCGCGCCGGCCGATGTGGACCACCTGCGCGTGCGTGTGGAGCCTGCCTTCGAGCTCGGGCAGACGGGCGAGCGGCTCAAGGTAGCGCTCGACGTACTCGGCGCCGGTCGGGCAGTCGTCCCACGCCGGCTTGGTCCAGCCCGCGCGCTCGAGGTGGGCGCGCGATACCGGCCCGACGTTCATGAGCCAGGGCGTGAACATCCGCACATGGCTCCACGCCAGCACGTGGGCGCCGGGTTGGCCGCGCTCGAACAGGTGCACATCGAGCCCGGCATCGAGCGCGGCGAGCGCCGCCTCGAGCCCGATCGGCCCCGCGCCGACGATCGCGAGCGTGTTGCGGGCGGGCTCGGTCATCGCGCCGCCGCCATCGTGGGGAACGACGTCATCTCAGCTCCGGATCGAGAACTGGCTCAGGATGAACGCGTAGTTGAAGGCCAACTCGCGCAACGCGTCGTAACGGCCCGAGGAGCCGCCGTGGCCGGCGCCCATGTTGATCTTGAACAGGAGCGGATTGCGGTCGGTCTTGACGGCCCGCATCTTCGCGACCCACTTGGCCGGTTCCCAGTACATCACCTGGCTGTCGTTCAGCGAGGTCTTCACGAGCATCGCGGGATAGGCCCGGGCGACGGTGTTCGTGTACGGGCAATATGACTTCATGTAGTCGTATTCCGCCTTGTTCTTCGGATTCCCCCACTCCTCGAACTCGCCCACCGTCAGCGGCAGCGAGGCGTCGCTCATCGTGTTGATGACGTCCACGAACGGCACCTCGGCCACCACCGCCTTGAACAGGTCGGGCCGCAAGTTGGTGACCGCGCCCATCAGCAGGCCGCCGGCGCTGCCGCCGGTGATGACCAGCCGGTCGCGGGCCGTGACCTTCGTGGCGATCATGTGCTCGGCGACGGCGATGAAGTCGGAGAACGTGGTCTTCTTGTGCAGCATGCGTCCCTGCTCGTGCCAGGTCTTGCCCATCTCGCCGCCGCCCCGGATGTGGGCGATCGCGTAGACCACGCCCCGGTCCAAGAGGCTGACGCGATTCGAGCTGAAGGTCGCGCTCTGCGAGGAGCCGTACGAGCCATAACCGTTGAGCACCATCGGCGCGCTGCCGTCGCGCGCCAGGCCCTTGCGATGGACGAGCGAGATGGGGATGCGGGTCCCGTCACCGGCCGTCGCCCACATCCGCTCGGAGACGTAGTGAGCCGGATCGTAGCCGCCCAGGACCTCGGTCTGCTTCATGAGCTTCGAATCCCGCCGGTCCATGTCGTAGTCGAACACCGAGCTCGGGGTCACGAACGACTGGTAGGTGTATCGGTAGGTCACGGTCTCGTACTCGGCGTTGGTGCTGGATCCCGCCGTGTACACCGGCTCGGGGAACGCGATCCGGTGCGAGGCGCCGGTCCGGAAATCGGTCACCCGCAGGTGGGGGAGCCCGCCCTCGCGCTCGTTCAGCACGTAGTGGTTGGCGAAGAACGTCATGCCGGCCAGCATGACGTCCTTGCGATGCGGGATGACCTCCTGCCACGAGGCCTTGCCGGGATCCGCGGCCGGGGCCGAGACCAGCCGGAAGTTGGGCGCGCTCTGGTTGGTGCGGATGAAGAAACGGTCGCCGTGGTGGTCCACGTAGTACTCGTGCTCGGCCTCACGCGGCGCGACCAGCTGGAACGCGTCGGCCGGCCGGTCGGCGGCCAGGTAGCGCACTTCGGAGGCGGTGTGGCTCGATGTGGTCATGAAGAGGTACGCCTTGCTCAGCGAGCGGCGGACGCCGAGCGAGAACCGTTCGTCCTTCTCCTCGAAGAGCAGCTCGTCGCCCGCGTGCGGACCGCCCACCTTGTGCCGGTAGAGCCGGTACTGCCGCTTGGTGTCGTCCTCGACGGTGTAGAAGAGGGTGCTGTTGTCGGCCGACCAGGCCAGCGACCCCACCTTGCCGACGTTCTCGGGCCCCCACCGGCCGGTGGCGAGGTCCTTCACGTGCATCGTGTACTGGCGGAAGCCGGTCGTGTCGAGGGAGAACGCGAGCTGCCGGCCGTCATCGCTGATCGCGAACGCGCCGAGGCCGAGGAACTTGTGGTCCTTCGCCTTCTCGTTCAGGTCGAGCAGGATCTCCTCTGCCGCGTCGAGGCTGCCGGGTTTCCGGCACTGGATCGAGTACTGCTTTCCCTCCACGGTGCGCGAATAGTAGTAGTAGCCGCGCATCCGGTACGGCACCGAGAGATCGGTCTGCTTGATGCGGCCGAGCATCTCCTTGTAGAGCGATTCCTGGAACGGCTCGCTGCCGCCGACGACGGAGTCGGTGTAGGCGTTCTCGGCCTTGAGGTACGCGATGACTTCGGGATCTGACTTCTCCCGCAGCCAGAAGTAATCGTCGACGCGGCGGTCGCCGTGCAGCGTCTCGACGCGCGGCGTCTTCCTGGCCACTGGCGGCCCGAGCGGTGTGGCACGTTCCTGTGCGGTGGCGTCCTGGGGCATTGCGGCTCCGGTGAGAAGGAGGGCGAGCATCGTGGCGAGGATCGGACGAGTGTCCATGGTCGAACCCTGGAGTAGGTGGTGGTTGACCGCGGGAAGCCGGCAGCATAGCAGAGGGCTTCGCCGGACCCGCGGGCGGCTCTCTCGCAGAATTGTCTTGACGCCCTGCGGGGCGTTTCTCGGCGATGTGGCGCAGGTGCTCGCCAGCGTCGCACGAACGAGCCCCAAAGAGGGCGGGGACGGCAGAATTCCCCACTGAACCGAAACGTTCTCGTGTCGGTATGAGACAGGCGCCGTACGGGCATCCCTGTGCGTCGAAAAGTGCCGTGGTACAAAGAGTGAGTCAGCCCCCTCGACACCCGCCTCCGTCGAGGAGTTCGCCGTGAAACGCACCGCGCCGGGTCTCTCCGATCACCTGCTGGAACGCCAGCTCGACATGGTCGTCGCGAGTGAAGACACCGCGACCGGACGTGCCGACCCGGATCCTGCCGATCCCGGCACCCCCGCCTGTCCTGCCGATCGAACGGCCTTCAAGGTCGGTCGAGGAGGCTCAGCATTGCGGCACCGAACTGACTTTAAAGTCAGTTGGCATGACGATTCCTGATCATTTGGAGCTGACCTCTATGTCAGTTCCGGCACCGACTGTCCCTGCGCCGGTGGAGGATCGTCCCACGATGAAGCCTCTGGCGCCGGGGCGTTTCGACCTGCGGTGCACGATCGACCAGGAGACCCATGACGCCCTGCGCTACGCCCAGGAGCTGCTCAGCCACGAGGTGCCTTCCGGAGACGTCCCGCAGGTGCTGAAGCTGGCGCTCGAGGCGCTTGTGCAGCAGCTCGAGAAGCACCGGTTCTCGGCGACGATACGGCCGCGCCCTCGCCCGGGACGCCGGCCTGAAGACCCGCG
>JBKJXJ010000333.1:0-12613 GCA_046716125.1 Candidatus Eiseniibacteriota bacterium | reverse complement strand
GCGCCCCGGCGATCCCGAGCGCCCCGAACGCTCCCGCCACGGCGCAGGTCGCGATGACGCCCACGGCCGCGGGTACCACGCCCGGCGGCTGTGAACCGGCGCGACGACGCCGGGCCGCGACCACGGTGGCGCCGAACGCCACCGCCCACGCCGCCGCCGCGAGCACGCCGAGCACGCCGCGGGTCGCGAGGGTGTGGAGGTAGATCGAGTGCGCGTGGAACGGAAGGCCCGACCACTCGAGCCTCCAGTAGGCAGGCGTCTGGAAACGCGTGAACACCATCTCGAACAGGTCGGGGCCGTGTCCGATGAGCGGACGGTCACGCCACGCGGCCAGCGCCGCGCGCCAGATCTCGAGCCGGCTGCCGCCGCTTCCGCCGCCGCCCGAGAACAGCTCGGCGAAACGCAGGGCGATCTGTGTCCCGGCCCCAGTGGTCATGATGGTCGTCACGACGATCGCCGCCGCCACCCCCACCGCCGCGAGCGAGAACCCGAGCGTCCGCGGCGAGAGCTTCGTGACGCTCCGTTCGCGCAGTGCGAGTACCATCACGGTGACGAGTCCGGCGGCCAGACCCAGCCACGCGGCGCGTGAGAGGGTGAGGGTGGTGGCGATGACCATCAGCGCGGCCGCGCCGCCACGCAGCCACCGGGAGAGCCCCCCCGTTCCGGCCATGGCCAGCGCCAGGCCGATCGCCGAGGCGGACGCCGCGAGGACGCCGAGGATGTTCGGGTGCCCGAGCGTCGCGAACGGCCGCACGTACGCGCCCGCGTACGTGGCGGAGCGCCGCCATTCGAACGGATCCCAGCCCATGACCTGCGCGATGGCGTAGAGGCTGACGAGGGTGGCGAGGCCCAGCACGAGGTCGAGAGCGACGCGCAGTCGCCCGGGCCGCGCGAACGCGTCGCGCGCGGCGAAGTAGAGCCCTGCGAGCGCGGCCGACGTCAGGAGACCCTCCCGCTGCCGCGTCTCGCCGACCACGCTCACGATCGGCGCGATCGAGAACACCGTGGCAAGGATCTCGACCGCGAGCCATGCGGCGACCGCGCGGTCGAGCAGGTTCCAGCGGGCGGGACGCCCGGCGCGCCCCGCGATCAGGCCGAGTGCGAGCGCCCCCAGCCCGCAGGTGCGGACCATCCCGATCTTGGGGGTCTCGAACTGCTCCAGCAGCCCGGGCATGAAGAGCAGCACCGAGCCCGCGAGGGCGACGACGAGCCAGGGCATGGTGCGCGGACTCTAGTCGCCTCCCGATGGAGCCGACAAGGCGTGCCGCGGCCGGGCTACGTCCGCCCGAAGTCTCCGTCTCCCCGCCCGGGCTTGCCGCCGGTCGGGGCTTCCTCGACGTGGTGCTTGATGATCCGCGCCTCGGCGATGAATACCACCTCTTCGGCGATGTTGGTCGCCAGGTCGGCGATGCGCTCGAGGTTGCGCGCCACCAGGATCAGATCCATGGCGCGCGTGATGGTGGTGGGATCCTCCATCATGTACGAGAGCAGCTCGCGGAAGAGCTGGCGGTTGAGGTCGTCAACCTCGTCATCGCGCCGGCACAGCCGCCGCGCCGTCGCCGCGTCGCGGCGCACGAAGGCGTCGAGCGCGTCGCGCAGCATGCCGGCCGCCATGCCCGCCATGCGCGGGATGTCCACCAGCGGCTTCAGCGGCGGGACCTCGGCGAGGCGCGCGGCGCAGGGCGCGATGTTGACCGCGGGGGCCCCCATGCGCTCGAGATCGTTGGAGATCTTGAGCGCGGCCGTGATCGAGCGCAGGTCGGCGGCCAGCGGCTGGCGCAGGGCGAGCAGGCCGACACAGCGTTCCTCGATGTCGATCTCGAGACGGTCGATGGCGTGGTCGTCATCGAACACCGCCGTGGCCAGTGAGCCGTCACGGCGCGTCAGCGCCTGGACGGACTTCTGGATGATCGCCTCGGTGCGGCCGCCCATGAGGAGCAGCTTGTTCTTCAGCTCCTCGAGCTCCTGATCGAAATGCCGTTCCATCGTGTCGCCTGTCCTCCGGGTGCCCAGATCAGCCGAATCGGCCGGTGATGTAGTCCTCGGTCAGCTTATGGCGCGGACTGGTGAAGAGTCTCGGGGTCTCGTCGTGCTCGACCAGCTCGCCGTTCAGCATGAAGGCGGTGTGGTCCGAGATGCGCGCCGCCTGCTGCATGTTATGGGTTACGACCAGGATGGTGTAGGCGGACTTCAGATGGAGCACCAGCTCCTCGATGCGCGCGGTCGCGGTGGGATCGAGCGCCGAGGCCGGCTCGTCCATCAGGATGACCTCGGGCTCGACCGCGAGGCAGCGGGCGATGCACACGCGCTGCTGCTGGCCGCCCGAGAGCTGGAGCGCCGAGCGCTCGAGACGGTCCCTGACCTCATCCCAGATGGCGGCCCGCCGCAGGCCCAGCTCGACCCTCGCCTCGAGCTCGGCGCGATCCTTGATCCCCAGCATCCGCAGGCCGAACGCCACGTTCTCGAAGATGGACTTGGGGAACGGATTGGGCCGCTGGAACACCATGCCGACACGCCGGCGCAGCTCCACCGGATCCCCGCCGCCGACCGGGCGGCCGCCGACCCGGATCTCGCCCTCGGTGCGCACGCCCGGGATCAAGTCGTTCATCCGATTGAACGACCGCAACAGCGTGCTCTTGCCGCAGCCCGACGGACCGATGATCGCGGTCACGGAGTGGCGGGCGACCTCGAAGCTCACCCGTTTGAGCGCCTGGAGCGCGCCGTAGAACAGGCTGAAGTCGGTGGTGCCGAGCATCCCGGGCGCGGCGCCGAGGGCGGCGTCGCCCGGCACGGGAGCAAGCGTCGGCTCGGGTGTCGGGCCCACCTGCGTTTCGATCATCCCGGGGCGCGACTCCGCGGCGTCGCCGGCGCGGGCATCGGTCGCCATGGTCATCCTCTCCCCGCCAGGCGGGCGCGCATCCTGGCGCGCAGCAGGATGGCGGTCAGATTGAGCAGCAGCGTGAGGAGCAGCAGGACGAGGACGGTGCCGTAGAGCAGCGGCTTGGTCGCGTCCACGTCGGGGGACTGCGTGGAGAGCACATAGATGTGGTAGCCCAGCTCCATGAACTGGTCGGTGGGCGAGGTCGGCAGATAAGGCAGGAAGTAGGCCGCGCCGGTGAAGAGGATCGGGGCCACCTCGCCCGCGCCGCGCGACACCGAGAGGATGGCGCCGGTCAGGATGCCGGGCATCGCCTGGGGCAGCAGCACCGTGCGGATGGTTTGCCAGCGTGTCGCGCCCAGCGCCAGCGAGGCCTCGCGCATCTCGCGCGGCACGGTGCGCAGCGCCTCCTCGGCGGTGACGATGACCACCGGGAGGTTGAGCAGCGCCAGCGTGAGCGCCGCCCAGATGAGCGCCGGCTGGCCCCACACCACGTCGAGACCCGCCGCGCGGTCGATCTGCCGGCCGATGAACTGGATGAAGAACCCGAGTCCGAACAGTCCGAACACGATGCTCGGCACGCCGGCGAGGTTGTTGACCGAGAAGCGCACCGCGCGTGTGAACCACGCGTCGGGTCGCGCGTACTCGTGCAGGTAGATGGCGGCGCCGACACCGAAGGGCACGAGCGCGATGACCATGAGGAGCACGAGCGCCACGGTGCCGAAGATGGCCGGGAAGATCCCGCCCGCGGTCATCCCGTGCTTGGGCGCGCTGCTCAGGAATTCCCAGCTCAGCGTGCCCGCGCCGAACCAGGCGACGTTGCCGAGGATGATCGCCACCATGACGACGATCAGGGCCGCGGCGATCCCGGTGAGCGCGGTGAATCCGGGGCCGGCCCAGTCCCGTGGCCGCTGCTTGACGAGTGGGCCCAGCGCGGACGCCAGCGTGGTCGCGCTCATCCGCCCGCCAGGCGCCGGCGCAGGCGATCCACGAACAGCCCGGCGAAGATGTTGATGACGAAGGTGATCATGAAAAGGACGCCCCCGAGGAAGAAGAGCGTGCTGTAGTGCGGGCTGCCGACCACCACCTCGGCCAGCTCGGCGGCGATGCTCGCCGAGAGCGTGCGCACCGAATCCAGCGGGCTGCCCGAGATCATCGCGGCATTCCCCGAGGCCATCAGCACGATCATGGTCTCCCCGACCGCACGCGCCAGGCCGAGGAGGATGCCGGCCGACACGCCGGCGCCGGCGGCGGGCAGCGTCACATTCCACGCGGTGGCCCAGCGGGACGCGCCGAGCGCGAGCGAGGCTTCCCGGTAGGAGCGCGGCACGGCGCGCAGGGCGTCTTCGCAGACGCTGAAGATGGTCGGGATGACGCCGAGCCCGAGCGCGAAGCCGGCGTTCAGCGCGTTGAGCCGCGAGACCGCCCCGGTCATCGACTGGACCCACGAGGCGAGCACGATCAGCGCGAAGAACCCGAGCACCACCGACGGGATCCCCGCGAGCAGCTCGACCACCGGCTTGAGGATCTCGCGCACGCGCGCCGGGGCGAACTCCGACGCGTACACCGCCGCCATGACCGAGACCGGGACGGCGAATGCCATCGCCACCAGGACGACTTTGAGCGTCCCGAGCAGGAGCGCCGTGATGCCGTACTTCGGGATGTCGCCGACCGGTTGCCACAGCGGCGTGGCGAAGAACGCGGCGAGGCTCGCCTCCTTGCGCGTCTCGGGATCGATCAACACGGGGAGTGCCTCGCGGACGAGGAACACGATGATGAGGAGCAGGCCCGCCACCGCCGTGAACGCGCAGACGCGCAGGAGTCCGCCGATCGCCGCCTCGCGCACGCGGAACGAACGCGGACGCGCGCGATGCGCGAGTGGACGCAGCGCGACCGCGGCGGACGGGTTCGACACCTGCGATCCAGCCATCGTCAGCGCACCGGGAAGTAGCCGACCTCGGTCACGAGCTTCTGCCCGGGGTCCGAGAGTGCGAAGTCCACGAAAGCCTTCATCGGCCCTTCCGGGGCCTTGCGTGAGTAGAAGTAGAGGTCGCGCGAGATCGGGTAGGCGCCCGAACGCACGTTCTCCGCGGTCGGCAGCACTCCGGGGGTCGCGTCGTCGGGACGGACCGCGCACTGCTTGACGCCCTTGAGGTAAGCGGCGCCGCCGTACCCGACCCCATTCGGGTCCTGGGCGACCGCGTTGACCACCGCGGCGGTCCCGGGCAGCGTCTGCACCGAGGCCGCGTAGTCGGCCTTCTCCAGCACGTGCTCTTTGAAGTACTCGTATGTCCCCGAGCTGTTCTCGCGCCCGTAGAGCACGATCGGTTCGGCCGCGCCGCCGACCTGGTTCCAACGGGTGATCTTGCCGGTGTAGATGTCCTTGAGCTGGGCCGTCGTGAGCTCGGCGACCGAATTGCCCACGTTCAGGTAGATGCCGATGCCGTCACGCGCGACCACCGTCTCGTGCGGCGGCCCGCCGTGCCGGGCCTCGACCTGGTTCTTCTCCTCATCCTTGATCGGGCGCGAGGCCTGGCAGATGTCGGTGGTCCCGTTGATGAGCGCGGCGAAGCCGGTGCCCGAACCGCCGCCGGTCACCTGGACGACGGCGCCCGGGTGCGCCTCCATGTAGGCCTCGGCCCAGCGCTGGCCGAGGATCACCATCGTGTCCGAGCCCTTGACGGTAAGGGCTTCGCGGCGGTCACCGCCGCCGCAGCCCCACACCAGCGCCACCAGCATCGGTGCCGCCGCGAGGGCGAGCGTCCGCCCCCGGTTCATCCTGCCTCGATCCATCGTGTCGTCCTCCTCCTTGATGCCAACGCCCCGCCGGGCTCGCGCCCGGGCGCTTCAGCGCACCGGGAAGTAGCCTACCTTCGTGGCGAGCGCCTGCCCTTCGCTCGAGAGCACCCAGTCGATGAACTTCTTCGCCTCGCCCTTCGGCTTCAGGCGCGTGTACAGGTAGAGGTCGCGGGTCACCGGGTAGCTGCCGTCCTTGACCGTCGCGGCCGACGGCAACACCGCCGGGCTCGCGGCGTCCTTCTTGACCGCGCACTCCTTGATGCCCTTCGCGTACGCGGTGCCGCCGTAGCCGATCCCGTTCGGATCCTTCGAGACCGCGTTGACCACCGCCGCCGTCCCGGGAAGCGTCTGGCAGCGGGCCGAGAAGTCGCGGCCGAGCAGCACGTTGTCCTTGAAGTAGACGTACGTCCCGGAGCTGTTCTCGCGGCCGTAGAGCACGATCTGCGCGTCGGGACCTCCGACCTGCTTCCAGTTCGTGACGGTCCCGGTGTAGATCTCGCGCAGCTGGGTGAACGACAGCTCCTTCACCGGATTCCGGTCATTGAGGAAGATCGAGAGCCCGTCCTTGGCCACCGGGATCTCGACGCCCATCGACTGGTAACGATCGCGCAGCTTGCGCTTCTCGTCGGGCTTCATCGGCCGCGAGGCCATGCAGATCTCGGTGGTGCCGTTGATGAGCGCCGCGATGCCGGTGCCCGAGCCCCCGCCCGTGACCTGGATGATGCGCCCCGGGTTCGCGTTCATGTACTGCTCGGCCCAGCGCTGGCCGAGGATGACCATGGTGTCCGAGCCCTTGACGGTGAGGCCGCGCGCGGCGTGCGCGGGGCCCGCGATCGCGACCGCGAGCAGCGCGGTCGCGAGAATCTGACGTGTACGTCGCATGATGTGTTCTCCTGTTCCGGCCTAGAACTTGTGCTGGACCTGGACGGTCCAGAGATTGTCGTGGGGATCGGCGCCCCGGACCGCCGGGGTGGTCGCGTTGAAGCGCGCCGAGCCGGACGGGTTGGGGCGGGTGGTGGGCGCGTCATAGGACACGCTGAGCCGCGTGAAGCCGTCGTAGAAGAAGTTGATCCCGACGCTGGTCCGCTTGAAGTGATCCAGGTCGAGATCGATGTTCGGGTCGTACTGGTCGTGGCGGGCGGCGAGCTGGAACTTCTCGCCCAGATTCTGCACCCACATCGCGTACCAGCCGGTGAAATCGGTCGCGAAGTGCGCCGGGTCGGCGCCGGCGAGCAGCAGCCGCGGGCTCGCGGAGCTCGGCGTCGTCATGGTCCGCACCGAGTCCGGGTTGATCTCCTTGCCGCGGTAGAACTCGCCCTTGAGCGATCCGCCGCCGAACATCGGCAGCGCGTAGTAGATCTGCGCATCGAGCCCAAGGCGTGTCTTGTCGGTCTCGACGTCGGGACCGGTGAGCGGCGTCAGGTTGTGACCGTCGTAGTACGAGATGGCGCCGTCCACCGTGCCCTGCGAGAATCGCGCCCGGGCCATGATGTCCTTGCGGCGGGTCGGGTCGGTGTTCGGGAAGTCGGGGTGATTGACGCCGCCGCCGTTCATGACTGCGAACACGGTCTCGAACTGCGGCGTCCACTGGCTCACCAGCTTCGCGCCCCGGTCTCGCTCCCCGGCGAACAGCACGTTCTCGGCGCGCGAGCGCTCGGGCAGCTCCCGGACACTCGAGGAGCGCTCGATCTCGTAACCGAACGGCACGTTCATCTGGCCCACCGTGAGGCCGTGCTGATGGGCCGTGGTCCAGGGATCGAGCAGCGTGACATAGGCTTCGAGCAGCCGGACGGTCCGGTCGGTGCCGCCGTCGATGTAGAACACCGCCTGGGTGAGCGGGCTCGAGTCGTACGTGAGCTTGAGCCGTCCGCGGCGGATGTAGAAGCGTTCGGTGTTGGAGGGCGTCGCGACCGGCGGGGTTCCGGTCACCCGGACGCTGTCGTTCTTATTCTCCGCGGTCTCCCAGCGCGCCTGCAGGTAGCCCGAGAACTTGAACTTCTTGAGCTTGTCGGTATCGGTCTGCAGCACCTGGAGCTGCTCGTTCATGCTCTCGAGCTTCCCGTGCAACTCCTCGGTCTTTCCGGCGTCATCCGCGGCCGGCGTCGGTTGATCCTGAGCCCGGCCCGCCGTGGGCGTCAGCCCCACAGCGAGGAACAATCCCAGGGCGACGCACCGTGTGAAGGTCGTCACTTCTGCCTCCGTTCGGATCCCGAGAGCCGGCGACGGGCCCATCCCGCGCCGGGCATCCCCAGCGGATCCGGAACGAATGCTAGACGGGGGCGGTTGCCGGGGAGTCTCCGTGATGTTTCCGCGGCGTTAATTGCCGCCCGCCGCCCCGGGCGAGGGGCCGGAACGGGCTCGGTTCGTGCAAACCGCCCGGTCAGTCGCCGGCGGCGGGCCCGGCGGGAGCCGGGGGGAGATCGAAGTGGAACGTGCTCCCATGACCGAGGACGCTCTCCACCGACACGCGGCCGCCATGCAGGGCGAGGATGTGTCGCACGATCGCGAGCCCCAGTCCGGTGCCGCCCTTCTCGCGCGAGCGCGCCTTGTCCACGCGGTAGAAGCGCTCGAAGATCCGCGGCACGTCCTCGGCCGGGATGCCCGAACCGGTGTCCTCGACCTCGCACGAGACGCGGCTCGCCGTGCGCCCGAGACGCACGCGAACGCCGCCCCGCTCGGTGTACTTGATGGCGTTGTCCAGCAGGTTGGCGATGACCTGGTCGATGCGGAGAAGGTCCGCCAGCACCATGGCGGGCTCGCCCGGCTCGAGTTCGATGGTGAGGCCCGCCTGCTCGGCGCGGGCGCGCAGGGTCGCGATCTGCCGCTCGACCGACTCGCGCAGGTCGAACGACTCGCGGCGCAGTCGCATGTCCGGACGCTCGAGGTCGGCGAGCGAAAGCAGGTCGTCCACCAGGCTCTGGAGACGCGCCGACTGGTCCCGGATGATGCGCACGAACCCCTCGCGGTGCTCGACGTCGTCGAGGCCACCCTCGAGCAGCGTCTCGGCGTAGCCGCGCACCGAGGTGAGCGGGGTCTTGAGTTCGTGGGACACATTGGCGACGAAATCCTGGCGCACCTGGTTCAGCCGCTCGACCTCGGTGATGTCGTGCAGGACGAGGATGACCGAGCCGTCCTCCTCGCCGCGCAGGCGGGTCGCGGTCACACGTACGCGTCGATGCCTCGGCGCCCAGAGTCGCAGGTCGAGCTCGAGCGGCTGGCGGCCGGAGCGCGCCGCGCGCACCAGATCCACCAGCTCCGGGGAGCGCGCGAACTCCTGGAACGGGGTCCCCGTGGCGGGCGGCAGCGCCGCGCCGAGGATGCCTGCCAGCGACTGGTTGGCATGCACGAGGCGGCCGTCGGCGTCGATCAGCGCCACGCCGTCGCTCATGTGGGCGAGGATGCGCTCGCGCTCGTCGCGCTCGCGTTCGAGTGCGCCGAGGCGTTCGCTCAACTCTCCGGCCATGATATTGAGTGCGGCCCCCAGCCGGCCCAGCTCGTCGGCCGGCAGCTCGCGTGCGCGCGGCGCCGCCTTCCCTGCCCCGATGCGGGATGCGACCTCCGCCAGCTCTCCGGCCCGGCGGGCCTGGGAACCGGCGAGGCGATAGGCAATCGGCACGCTGAAGAGCAGCGCGATCGCCGCCGCCAGCAGCGACTGTCGCAGCAGCGCCGCCCGCAGATCGTCCACCAGCGCCAGCGGCTCGGCGAGCCGCAGCGCGGCCAGCTCACCCGGCCGCGGGAGCGGCACGGCGGCGTAGATCAGGTCACGCCCGACCGTCCGGCTGGAACGAACGGCGCGGCCCGCCCGGTCCCTCAGGGCCTCCCTGAACTCGGGACGATCGGCATGATTCTCGACCGAAGCGAGCAGCTCGCGGGCCACGTCGGAATCTCCGCGCACCCGGCCCGACGCGTCGATCAGGGTGACCCGCAGCCCCAGGGCGAGGCCGAGCGAGTCCGCCAGCTCCGGTGCGCGCTCGGGTGCCGCAGCCGCGGCCCGGGCGATCGCCACCGCGACGCGGACGGCCGATCGCTCGAGGCCGGCCTGCTGGCGCTCGATCAGCCAGTGCCGCTGCTCCTGGCTGGCCATCAACGTCATGATCGCCAGGGCGACGACGATCAGCGCCGCGTGGGCCGCGAGCAGTCGTCCGCGCAGGGACAGCGTCATGGGTCCGACTCCGGGCGGGCGGCGACCAGCGTTGACGTCTCGCGGCGAGACTAGAGGCGTCGGCGTTCAACGTCCAGACGGACGCGGTGCGACGCGACGGTCAGCGGGTGACGTTGCCCGGTGGCACGAGCTTGTAGCCGGCGCCGGTCACCGTGCGGATGAGCCGGCCCATGTCGCCCAGCTTGGTGCGCAATCGCCCGACATGCACCGCGACGGTGCGGGTTTCGCCGACGAAGTCGTAACCCCAGACCTTGCGCAGCAGTTCCTCGCGGGAGAGGACGCGTCCCGGGTGTCGCGCGAGGAACTCGAGCAGATCGAACTCGCGCGGGGCGAGTGCCATCGGGATGCCCTTGCGGGACGCCTCACGGGCAAGCGTGTCCACCCGCAGCTCGCCGATGACGATCGCGCCGTCGCCCTCCGCCGGCCGCGCCCTGCGCAGCAGGGCGTGCAGCCGCGCCACCAGCTCGCGGGGGCTGAAGGGTTTGGTCAGGTAGTCGTCGGCCCCGTGCTCGAATCCCAGCAGCCGGTCCATCTCGGCCGAGCGGGCGGTGAGCACCATCACCGGAAGATTGCGCGTCGCGGGGCTGCCCCGCACCTCGCGCAGCACCTCGAGCCCGTTGCGCCCGGGGAGCATCAGGTCCAGCACCACCGCGTCCGGGCGGGACGCATTGAGACGCCGCAACCCTTCCTCCCCGTCCGCCGCGGCGTACACCCGGAACCCCTCGCGCTCCAGGTTGTAGCGGATGAGCTCGCGGATCTCCTTCTCGTCTTCGATCACCATCACGAGCTCTGGCACATGTCCTCCGCCGACGCGGGTCCGGCGCACCGTTCCGGCCGATGCGGCTCGGGTGACGACGCAGGGCGCCCGCGGGAAACAAGCATGCGCTGCGGATGTTGCAGCGCGGTGAACACGGGATGACGGACTGTCGAATTCGTCACGGCCGGCCGACACGGAGCACGGCGTTGCGGTTATGCTCCCGTCGGCGAAGGGAGGTCCATGCGCATCGCCACCATCGACATCGGCACCAACTCGATCCACATGGTCATCGCGGACACGATCGCCCCGGGGGTCTTCGAGGTCGTGGATCGCGAGCGCGAGGTCGTCCAGATCGGACGCGGCTCGTTCCGAACGGGCCGCCTGAGGCGGAACGCCATCGTCCGCTCGGTAGACGCCCTGACCCGGTTCGTGCAGCTCGCCCGGCGCCTGCGCTCCGACCGCATCCTGTGCGCCGCGACCGCGGCCGTCCGCGAGGCGAGCAACGGCGGCACGTTCGTGGACGAGGCGCGGGCCCGGGCCGGGATCTCGCCCCGGGTGATCCCGGCCGGCGAAGAGGGACGGCTCATCTATCTGGCGGTCAAGGCCGCCCTGCAGCTCGGTTCCAAGCCGGCGCTCATCGTGGACATCGGCGGCGGGAGCATGCAGCTCGTGGTCGGTGACAGCGAGCAGCTTCGGCTGGCCGCCAGCGCACCGCTCGGGGCGCTGCGGCTCGCCGAGCTGTTCCTGGATTCCGACCCGGCGTCGCGCGGGGATCTGTCCCGGCTGCGCCGCCATATCCGGCGCGAGGCGGCGACGGCCCTGGAGCGGGTGGCACAGTTGAGCCCGCGGCGCGTGTACGGTTCCTCGGGTTCCATCCACGCCCTGGCTCAGCTGGCCCACTGGCAGACCCACGGCGCCGAGGTGCCCCAGATCAACGGCTACCGCCTCAAACGCGACGCGTTGCGCCGGCTCACGCGCCGCCTGTCGCGACTGTCTTTGGATGAACGGGAGCAACTCCCGGGGCTCGACCTCAAGCGGGCGGAGATCATCGTGCCCGGGGCGCTCGTCCTGCTGCACGTCCTCGAGGCCCTGGATGCCGACGACATCACGATCTCCGATTATGGCGTGCGCGAGGGGCTGGTCACCGACTACATCGCCAACAACCCCGCCGAGGTCAAGGAACTCGCCCCGATCGAGGATCTGAGACTGCGCAGCGTGGTGCAGCTCCTGGGCAAGCTCCAGGAGTACGGGCCGCATCCCCGGCACGTGGCGATGCTGTCGCTGACGCTGTGGGAGAACCTGCGCCGTGTGCACGGGCTGCCGCCCGAGACGCGCCACCTGCTGCACTACGCCGCGCTGCTCCACGACGTGGGCGCGGTGCTCAACTTCGACAACCACGCGGAGCATTCCGCCTACGTGGTCCGCAACGGCCGTCTGCGCGGGCTCTCGGCACTGGAAGTCGAGATCGTGGCGTGCGTCGCCCGTTACCACGCCAAGGGCCGGCCGGGGAAGGAGGATCGCCACTATCGGGAGCTGCCCAAGCCCTGGCGGCGCGCCGTACAGTGGCTGGCGGCGCTGTTGCGTATCGCCGAGGGGCTGGATCGCAGCCACTACCAGCTGATCCGCGGCCTGCGCGTGGTGCGGCGAGGCCGCCGCTACGCGATCCTGGTCACCGCCCGCCGGGACGCGCAGCTCGAGCTGTGGGCGGCGCGGCGTCGGACCGGCCTCCTCGCCGAGCTCCTTGGGGAACGCGGGAGCCCCGCCCCCGTCGCCGTGCGCCTCGATCCCGCGGTCGCCACCGCGGGCGCAGGATCAAGGAACGGCACGCCGCGGAAACGCAGGCCCAAGGCACGCGCTCGAGCCTAGGCTCCGTCGGCGCTCCACGCCGGCCGCGGGCTGGTGTCGAGCAGTCGCGACACCTTCTCCCACAGGTATTCGTGGATCTCGTCCACCGAGCGCGTCGCGTCGATGACATCGAAGCCATAGCCCCCGGCGAGCTGGTCGAACTGTCCGAGCA
>JBKJXJ010000332.1:0-12585 GCA_046716125.1 Candidatus Eiseniibacteriota bacterium | reverse complement strand
GGCCCCGATCCCGCTCGAGACCGGGGCCGTCGCGTCAAATCGTCGCGACCGTCAGTTCGCCTCGTTCAGCCACGCCTGGTAGGCGTTGAAGTTGAACGGCCGGCCGAGGAAGTTCTCGACCAGCTTGGCCGCCGGAGCCGAGCCTCCCGGCGCCAGCACCGCGTCGCGGTAGCGCTTCGAGGTCACGGGGGAGAGCAGGTCGGCCCTGTCGAACTGGCTGAACATGTCCTTCGCGATCACCAGCGACCACATGTAGGTGTAGTAGACCGCCGAATACCCGTCCAGATGGCCGAACGCGCACTGGAAGTGCGTGCCCTCGACGAACGGGAACGGCTGATACTTCTTCACCTTTTCGATCATGATCTCGGTCGTGTTGACCTGCTTGGGATCGCGGTCGTAGACCGAGAGCGAGAGGTCCGCGTACACCATCTGTCGGCGCACCTGGAGCCCCTTGCCGAAGTCGTTGGCCCGGTTCATCTGCTTGACCAGGGCCGCCGGGATGGGCTCGCCGGTCTCGTGGTGCTTCGCAAATGTCGCCAGCGTCGCCGGGTCGCGCATCCACTCCTCGAGCATCTGCGAGGGCGCTTCGACGAAATCATGCTCGGTCCGGATGCCGCCGATCCCGGCCCAGCGCTTGTGGCCGGCGAACATCGTGTGCATCAGGTGGCCGAACTCGTGGAAGAACGTATTGACGTCGCTGAACTCGCACAGCCCGGGATCGCCCGGGCCGCCGCCCGGCAGGTTGCAGACCAGCGCGGCCTCGGGGATCTGGCGGCCGGCGACGCCGGTGCGGATGTCGAACTGGGCGGCGTGGTTGAACTTGTTCTCGCGCGGGTGCATGTCGAGGTAGAAGCGGCCGATGAGCTTGCCGCCCTCGAACATCTCCCAGCACTCGACCGACGGGTCCCAGACCGGGGCGTTCTTGACCTGGGTGAACGTGACGCCGAACAGCCGGCTCATGAGGTCGAGCACGCCCTGCTTCACGCGCGCATAGGGGAAGTACGGGCGCACCGACTGGGAGTCGAACGCGTAGTCCGACTTGCGCACCGCCTCGGACCAGTAACTCGTCTCCCAGAAGTTGACCGTCGTGGCGGACGGGATGTCCTTCTTCTTGCGTCCCAGCAGCACCTCGTAGTCCCGCGTGGCGCTGGTGCCCGAAGCGGCGACGATCTTGTCGATGAAGTCACGCGCGTTCTTCGAGCTGCCGACCATCTTGTTCGCGGTGATGTAGTCCGCGTAGGTCGGGAACCCCAATAGATTCGCCAGCTCGTGGCGCTGGGCGATGAGCCGGTCCAGCACCTCGATGTTCTTGGGATGGGCGCGGTTCTGAAACTCCATATAGAGCTTCCGGCGCACCTCTTCGTTCTTCGCGTACGTCATGACCGGCACGTAGTCGGGATAGTTGATGGTGAGCGTGATCTTGCCGTCCGGTCCCGGCTTGTGGTTGGCGATGTAATCGGCCGGCAGCCCATCCAGGTCGGCCGCGCTCGCGATCTGGATCGTGCGCACGTCGCCGCGGATGTTACGGTCGAACTCCTGGCCGATCTTGACCAGCGTGTCGCGCAGCGCCTTGACCCGCGCCCGCGTCGCATCGTCCTTGTCCACGCCGGCGAGCCGGAAGTCGCGCAGCTCGCGCTCGAGGTAGAAGCGGGTCTCGGCGTCGGTCTTGCTCGCATCCACGGCGGCGAGGGCGTCGTACACCCTCCGGTCGAGCGAGATCTCTGTGCCCAGCGCCGAGACCTTCTGCGATTCTTCCTCGGCCACCGCGCGCATCGTCGAGTCCGGGTGCACGTTCTGGATCAGGCTGGCCTGGGCGCCCGCCTGGTCCAGCAGGATCTGGATCTCATCGTAGACCGTCAGGGTGTTCGCGACCGTCCGCGTACCCTTGACCGCCACCAACTTCTCGATCGCGGCGCGGGCCTGGGCGAGGCGCACGCCCTGGCGCTTGGAGAACGTCGCGGCGCTGGGCATGCCGGTCCAGAACGGCGAGTCGTTGCGACCGGGGGCCGTGGCGCCGAATGCGGTGAGCGGCATGGCGCCGGCGCAGATCAGGATCGCGGCGACGAGCGAAGGGAACAGGTGGTGGGATCGGATCTTCACGAATCCTCCTGAGGTGGGCCGCCCGGCGGAACGCGCCGTGACCGTCACCGGGTCGGGTGCGGCCGGGCGCACGCTCGCGCGGGCATCTCGTGTTCTGGGAGCTCTTGAGGACCCGGTGGGGGCCGGGCCGTATGGGCACCCAAGCTAACCTACCGCGACCTCCCCCCTCAATCGCCGGGCGACGGGCGCGGCGGCGACGGGGATGGGCGTACCCCGGGGCGTTCCCGGCGGGCCGGGAGCGCCCCGAACGCGCCCGAGGCCGCGGCTCAGCCCTTGCGCGGCGGCTGGCTCGGACGCATCTCGACGCGGCTGTAGAGCGCGTGTTTGGGCGAGCGCAGCAGGTCGGTCACCACCGCGGCGACATCCTCGGGCCGCAGCGCCCAGCCCTCCTTGGCCGTGCTCCCGCGCCCGAAGTCGGTGGCGACGCTCCCGGGCATCAGGTAGGAGACCCGGATGCCGTCGTAGCGCACTTCCTGCATGAGCGCCTCGCTGAACCCGTTGAGGCCGAACTTGCTCGCATTGTAAGCGGCGGCGCTCGGGAACGCGTTGCGGCCGGCCAGCGACGAGAGATTGAAGATGTAGCCGCCGCCGCGCTTACGCATGAGCGGGATGGCCTCGTGGCAACAGTAGTAGACCCCGTTGAGATTGGTCTCGATGACCGCCCGCCAGTCGTCGGGGGCGAGGTCCACGACCGGGGAGAAGATGCCGATGCCGGCGTTGTTGACCAGGATGTCGAGGCCGCCCGAGGCGCGCTCGACCTCCTGGAACAGGGCGCGCACGGCGTCGTACGAGCGCACATCGCAGGCGATGCCGATCGCGCCGGAGCCCACCTCCCGCGCGGCGGTTGCCGCCGCGCGGGCGTCGCGGGCGGTGAGTGCGACCCGCGCGCCGTCCCGGGCAAGCGCCTCGGCGATGCCGCGCCCGATCCCCCGGTTTCCACCGGTCACCACCGCCACCTTGCCGTCCAGGAATCCCATCGTGCACCTCCTTAGAAGCGGGACCTTCCCATCCACGTACCGGCTGTGCAACCGGGGCCGCCCGAGCGAGTGCTTGACGCCGGTGCCGGGGTAAGTAATCGTTTTCATGCGTGGGTGTCCGGGGTCGCCCGGACCAGCCCGCGTTCCCATCCCTTAGGAGGCGGCCGCGCCCATGACCACCATCAAGGATGTGGCCCGCGAGGCGGGCGTGTCCGTGGCGACCGTCTCGCGGGTTTACAACCACAGCGCGGCGGTGAGCGAGGGCACCCGCCGCATCGTGCGCGAGGTGGCCGAACGGCTGAACTACTGGCCCAACGGGGCGGCCCGCAGCCTGATCACCAACCGCACCCAGGCGATCGGCGTGATGCTCCCCGATCTGTTCGGGGAGTTCTTCTCGGAGATCCTGCGGGGCATGGACTCGACCGCCCGAAAGGCGGGCCTTCACCTGCTGGTCTCGAGCTCGCATGCCGACGCAGACGAACTGGTGGCCGGATTGCGGACGACCCGCGGACGCATCGACGCGCTGATCGTGATGGCACCGGACGTCGACGCCGGCAAGGCCATCCGCGCGATCGCCACCGATCAGCCGCTCGTGCTCATCGACCCCGGGCCGGGATTCGAAGCGTGCGACAGCATCTCGATCGCCAATCAGGCAGGCGCCTCGACGGTCGTCCGTCATCTCGTGGGCCTCGGACACCGTCGCGTGGCGACCATCACCGGCCCGGAGCGGAATGCCGACGCGCGGCAGCGCCTGGAGGGTTTTCGCGCCGCCCTGCGGGCCTCGGGGATCAGGGTTCCGAGAGCGTACGAGATCCCCGGTGACTTCACCGAGCCGTCCGGATACGCCGCGGTGGCGGGCCTGTTGGCGCTCGAACCCCGCCCGACCGCCGTGTTCGCGGCCAACGACTACATGGCGATCGGCGTGCTGGGCGCGCTCAGCGACGCGGGCGTGCGCGTCCCCGAGGACATCGCGGTCGTGGGTTTCGACGACATCGCGATGGCGCGCTATCTCAATCCGTCGCTCACGACGGTGCATGTCGACGCGCATCGCCTCGGTGAGCGGGCGGTGGAGATGCTGCTCGAAAAGCCCAGCGCACGTGCCGGCCGTCGCCACCATCACGAAGTGCAGTCCACCACGCTGGTGGTCAGAAGCTCGTGCGGATCCTCGTCCGCCCTGCAGGCGCGCGGCGGCCTCGATCGGCAGCGCGGGCGCTGAGCCCGGACCCGATGCGTCGCTCGAGGGGGTTGGCCGGTCGCTGCGCCCTGCTCGTGCTGCTCCTCGCGCCCGCGGGCTGCATGTCGCAGCGGGCGCCACGGGTCGCCGGGGAGGCGCCGCCCCGGTTCGCGACCGAAGCCGCGTTCCTCGATACGCTCGCGCGCCGCACCTTCGACTGGTTCTGGAACGAGACCAACGCGCACACCGGACTCACCCCGGATCGCTGGCCGACCCGTTCGTTCTCGAGCGTGGCGGCGGTCGGGTTCGGGCTCACGGCCTACCCGATCGGCGCCGAACGCGGCTGGGTGACCCGGCAGGCCGCGGCCGGGCGGGCGCTCGCGACGCTGCGCTTCATGTGGCTCGCGCCACAGGACACCGCGACCCGTGGCGTGACCGGCTATAAGGGATTCTTCTACCACTTCCTCGACCCCGCCACCGGGCATCGATTCGAGAACGTCGAGCTCTCGACGATCGATACTGCGCTCCTCCTTGGGGGCGCGCTCTTCTGTCAGTCCTACTTCGATCGGCGGAGCGCGACCGAGGACAGCGTACGCGCCCTGGCCGAGTCGCTCTATGTGCGCGTGGACTGGGGGTGGGCGCAGGTCCGGCCGCCGACGATCTCGCTGGGATGGTCGCCGCGCGGAGGGCACCTGCCCTATGACTGGCGCGGGTACAACGAGGCCATGATCCTCCACATCCTGGCGCTCGGTTCGGCGAGCCATGAGGTGGGACCCGAGCTCTGGCCGGCATGGACCAGCCGTTATCGCTGGGGCACGTTCGAGGGACAGGAGCACCTGGGCTTCGCGCCCCTCTTCGGCCATCAGTATTCGCACGTCTGGATCGACTTCCGCGGCATCCAGGACGAATACATGCGCGGCAAGGGCATCGATTACTTCGAGAACTCGCGGCGCGCCACGCTCGCGCAGCGGTCCTACGCGATCGCCAATCCATCGGGCTTCGCCGGCTACAACGAGCGGATCTGGGGCCTGACCGCCTGCGACGGGCCGGTGGACGCCTCGCTGACGCTGGGTGGCAAGGCGCGCACGTTCCGGACCTACGCCGCGCGCGGCGCCTCGTTCACCGAGGTGGTGGATGATGGAACCCTCTCGCCGACTGCCGCCGGGGGCTCGATCGCGTTCGCGCCCGAGATCGTCGTGCCCGCCCTGATGGCCATGCGTGACACCTACGGCGAGCGGCTGTTCGGCCGCTACGGATTCCTGGACGCGTTCAATCCCACCCTGCGCACCGCGACCCGCGTGCAGCACGGCGTCGTGGACACCACGCTGGGCTGGTTCGACACCGACTACCTCGGCATCGACCAGGGTCCGATCCTCGCGATGATCGAGAACCACCGGAGCGGGCTCATCTGGCGGACGATGCGCACCAACCCGCACATGGTCCGCGGCCTCCGCCGCGCGGGCTTCACGGGCGGCTGGCTCGACAGCTCGCAGGTCGCCCGGTGATGCGCTCGCTCGCCGGCGTCATGCTGGCGGCGGTCGTGTGGATCGGGATCGAAGGCTGTGGCGCGTCGGCCGGCGAAGGGGTGACGCTCCGTTTCTGGGCGATGGGCCGCGAGGGCGAGGTCGTCCAGGAGCTGGTGCGCGACTTCGAGCGCGAGAACCCGGGCGTGCGCGTGCGCGTCCAGCAGATCCCATGGTCGGCGGCGCACGAGAAGTTCCTGACCGCTTACGTGGGCGATGCCACCCCCGACATCGCTCAGATGGGCAACACCTGGATGGCCGAGTTCGCGGCCCTGCGGGCCCTCGAGCCGCTCGGACCCCTGCTCGCGGGGTCGTCTATGGCCGAGAGCTCCTATTTCAAGGGCATCTGGGACACGAATGTGATCGACGGAGTGCCCCTCGGCGTGCCGTGGTACGTGGACACGCGTCTCATCTTCTACCGACGCGATCTGTTCGCGCGCGCCGGGTACGACAGCATGCCGGATACCTGGGACGAGTGGCGCAAGGCATTGCTCGCCGTGAAGCGTCGCGCGGGGTCGGCCGGCTACGCGCTCTTCCTGCCGCCCAACGAGTACGAGCCCCTGCTGGTGATGGGGCTCGGCACCGGCTCGACGTTCCTGAGCGAGAACGGGACGCGCGGGGCATTCTCGGAGCCGCGCTTCCGGCGGGCGTTCGACTTCTACGCGAGTCTGTACCACGACAGCCTTTCGCCGCCGCTGCGCAACAACGAGATCGCCAACATCTACCAGGAGTTCGCGCGCGGCTACTTCGCGGCGTACATCACCGGCCCGTGGAACCTGGGCGAGTTCGCGAGCCGCCTGCCGGACTCGCTGCAGGATTCCTGGGCGACCGCGCCCATGCCCGGACCCGATGGTCCGGCCACCGGCGCCTCGCTCGCCGGTGGCGCGAGCCTGGTGGTGTTCCGGGGCTCGCGCCACAAGGCCGAGGCGTGGCGCCTGGTCGAGTTCCTCTCGCGGCCCGAACAGCAGCTGCGTTTCTACCATCTCACCGGCGACCTGCCGGCGCGGCGCGAAGCATGGCTCGACACCGCGCTGACCCGCGACCCGCGCATCCGCGCCTTCGGCGAGCAGCTCACGCGAACGGTCTCGATGCCCAAGGTGCCCGAGTGGGAGCTGATCGCGAACCGGCTGCGCGACTCCGCCGAGCGTGTGGTGCGCGGCGGCGAGCCCGCCGACTCGGTCCTCGCCGAGCTGGATCGTGACGTGTCGCGCCTGCTCGGGAAGCGGCGGTGGCTGCTGGCGCGCGGGGGGCCCGGGAAATGAGAGCGATGAGCGCCCCCGCGGCGCGGGGTCAGACGCTGGCCGGCTGGGTGTTCGTGGCGCCGGCGCTGTCGCTGATCCTGCTCTTCTTCTTCGTCCCGGTCATCGCCGGGCTCGTGCTGAGCCTCACCGACTTCGACATCTACGCGATCGCCTCGCCGGACACCGCGCGCTTCGTCGGACTCGGGAACTTCGCCGCCGTACTCACCGACCCGGTGTTCTGGATCGCGCTCCGCAATACGATGTTCTTCGTCCTCGTGGGCGGCCCGCTGACGGTCGCCGTCTCGATGGCGGCGGCCCTGCTCGTGAACTCGAAGCTGGCGCGTGCGCCCGCCTTCTTCCGCTCGCTCTACTTCATCCCGGTCGTCACCACGCTCGTGGCGATGGCCGTGGTGTGGCGTTACCTCTACCACCCACGCTACGGCCTGCTGAACCACGTCCTCGGATTCGTGGGGATCGGGCCGGTGGACTGGCTCGGCGATCCGCGCCTGGCGATGCCCGCGATCGTGATCCTCTCCATCTGGAAGAAGTTCGGGTACAACATGCTCATCCTGCTCGCCGGGCTCCGCACCATCCCCGAGGAGCTGTACGAAGCGGCCACGCTGGACGGCGCCGGCTGGTGGGCGAGCTTCCGCAACGTCACGCTGCCGAACCTCGCGCCCACGTTCCTGTTCGTCTGCGTGATGACGATGATCGAACAGTTTCAGCTCTTCGCCGAGCCCTACGTCATGACCCAGGGCGGCCCGCTCAAGAGCACGACCAGCATCGTGCTCCTCATGTACGAGGAAGGATTCCGCTGGTGGCGCATGGGGCATGCCGCCGCGATCGCGTTCGTGCTGTTCGTCATCATGCTGGCCGCGACGATGGTGCAGCTCCGTCTTCAGAAGGAGCGCGCGACATGAAGCGCGCCCTCCCGTCGATCGTCGTCAACACGCTCCTCGTGATCGGGGCACTCGCGACCGCGGCGCCGCTTCTGTGGATGATCTCGGCGTCGTTCATGCCCGCCGGGCAATCGAATGAGCTCCCGCCGCGCCTGCTGCCGAGCCCGCCGACGCTCGAGCACTACGTAACGCTCTTCACCCGCCTCGACCTGGCGCGCAATCTCGCCAACAGCCTCATGATCGCGACCGGCTCCACCCTGATCTGCGTGCTGCTCTGCAGCATGGCCGGGTACGCGTTCGCGCGGCTCGAGTTCGCCGGGCGCGAGCGCATCTTCCGCGGGCTGGTGCTGGGGATGCTCATCCCCGCCCAGGTGGGGATGCTGCCGCTGTTCCTGATGCTCAAGGCGATGGGGCTCGTGAACACCGTGGCGGGCGTGATCATCCCGATGATGGCGCCCATCTTCGGCATCTTCATGGTACGCCAGCACGCGCTCTCGATCCCCGGTGCGCTGCTGGATGCGGCGCGGATGGACGGCGCGAGCGAGTGGCGGATCTTCCTCAAGATCGTCGTGCCGCTCCTGAGGCCGATCATGGCGACGCTCGCGATATTCATATTCCTGTCGAGCTGGAACGATTTCCTCTGGCCGCTCATCGTGTTGAGCGACGACGCCCGCTACACCTTGCCCGTCGCCCTCGCGAATCTCTCGGGCGAGCATGTCCAGGACACCGAGCTGATGATGGCCGGGGCGGTGTTGACGGTGATGCCGGTGCTGCTGGTGTTCCTGGTGCTACAGCGCCACTACGTGCGCGGGCTGCTGCAGGGGGGCGTCAAGGGATGAGGTCGGGGTTGCGCGCACTGTTCGGGCTCGCGCTGGTCACGGCGGTGGTTTCGGCGCCCGCGGCTTCCGTCGCGTCGACCGTGGTGGATGCGTTCGAGGACATCTCCGCATGGTCCGCCCACCCGGCCGAGGGCGTGACGCTGGCGCTGGCGTCCGACGCAGGCGAGCACGGTCGAGCGCTGCGGATGGATGTGAATTTCACGCGCGGCACCGGGTATGCGGTCGCGCGGCGGGCCGTGTCGCTCGATTTGCCGGCCGACTATGTCTTCCGATTCCGACTGCGCGGCGACATCCCGGCGAACGCGCTCGAGTTCAAGCTGGTTGATTCGACCGGTAATAACGTGTGGTGGCACGTGCGACGCGACCTCGAGTTCCAGCGCGAGTGGAAGTCCATCAGCACGCGCAAGCGCCAGATCCGGTTCGCCTGGGGGCCGGCGGGCGGGGGAGAGCTGAAGCACGTCGCGTTTATCGAGGTCGCGGTGACCGCCGGCGAGGGCGGCAAGGGCTCGGTGTGGCTGGACGATCTGACGCTCGAGCCGTTGGCGGCGGACTCAACGCTGCCCAGGGTGCGGGCAAAGGCGTCGACGGGGAGTGCGTCGAATGCCGTGGATGGAAAACAGCAGACTGCATGGCGGAGCGCAGTCGGTGACTCGTTGCCGTGGCTTGAACTGGACCTCGGACGCCCGCGCGAGTTCGGCGGGCTCGACCTGCGCTGGGCGCCGGGGCGGCATCCCGCCGACTACGCTGTCGCGTTCTCGCTCGATGGCGGCGCTTGGACTGGCGCCGACACCGTGCGCGGCGGCGACGGCGGCCGCGACCCGCTCTACCTGCCCGAGAGCGAGGCGCGGTATGTGCGAGTACGCGCGCTCCGTCGCGTCCGCGCGCAGGTCGAATTGCGCGAGGCGGTCATTCAGCCGCTCGAGTGGTCCGCGACGCCCGAGGCGTACTTTACGGCGCTCGCGAAGGACGCCCCGCGCGGCACGTATCCGCGCCCGTACGTCGGCGAGCAATGTGCGTGGGCGGTTATCGGCCCCGACGGCGGCCATGAGGAGGCGCTGCTCAGCGAGGACGGGATGCTCGAGGTTGGCAAGCGGATGCCATCGATCGAGCCGTTTCTTCGGATAGATGGCAGGCTGATCACCTGGGCGGACGTGAGGACAAGGGCAGATCTCCTTTCTGGCACGATTGGGGCCGTGTACAACATGCAACCCGTGGTGATCTGGGAGCATTCCGATGTCGAGCTCACGATCAGAACCTCATCGGTGGGTGATACATCGAACGCACGGGTTCTCGTGGAGTACGAGGTGCGGAACCGCGGGCCGCTAGCCCGGAACGTGACCTTGTACCTGGTGATCCGACCATTCCAAGTCAATCCGCCGTGGCAGAACATTGGCTTCGCCGGGGGGGTGGCACCGATCCGTCGCATTTCCTACGAAGACGGGACTCTCCGAGTGAACGATCGGGATGCTTTGTCGTCACTGGTCCAACCTGCCGGTTTTGGCGCCATCAGTCTCGGCGACGCCGAACCGATTGCCGACTTGCGTCGCGGCCATCTGCCGACGAGCCGGTCGATAGATGACCCAGCCGGGCATGCATCGGGCGTACTCTCCTACGAACTCCCCGTGCCATCCAGGGGGAGGAACGAAGTGCGGGTGCTCGTGCCCCTTCGGCCAGATATCACGAGGCGCTGGCGGAAGGAGACTTCGATCCAGAGTGGCTCGGCGGCCGGGATCAAGATTCGCATGATCTCTTCGTTCTCCTCGCCGTCGGATGGTGTCCGCGAGGTAGCCGAGACGGTTCAGGCCCAGCTCGCCTGGATCCTCGTCAATCGCGACGGCGGCTCGATCCAGCCCGGCTCGCGCAACTACGACCGTTCGTGGATCCGGGACGGCTCGCTGACGTCCTCTGCGCTTCTGCGCATGGGCCGTCCGGAGGTGGTCCGGGACTTCATCGAGTGGTTCGCGCCCTTCCAGTACGAGAACGGGAAGATCCCGTGCTGCGCCAGCGACCGGGGGCCCGATCCGGTGACCGAGAACGACAGTCATGGGCAGTTCATCTGGCTGATCGCCGAGTACTACCGCTACACCGGCGACCGGGCTCTGGTCGAGCGGATGTGGCCACGGGTCGCCGCCGCGGTCGCACACATGGACTCCTTGCGCGGCGAGCGCCGGACCGCGGAATGGCGGGCGCCCGACAAGCGCAAGTTCTTCGGTCTGCTGCTGCCCTCGATTAGCCACGAGGGCTATCCCAATCCCATGCACTCGTACTGGGACGACTTTTTCGCCTACCGAGGCTACGCCGACGCCACCTACCTCGCCGAGGTGTTGAATCGGGCCTCCGATCAGAAGCGATACGCCGCTGCCCGTGACACGTTCGCCCATGATCTGGCCGCCTCGATCGCCTTGGCCATGAAAGAGAAGGCCATCGACTACGTCCCGGGCTGTGCCGAGCTCGGGGACTTTGACGCCACGTCCACCACGGTCGCCCTCACCCCGACCGACGCGGCCGACCTGCTCCCGGACGCCGTGATCCGCGCGACGTTCGAGCGCTACTGGAAATTCTTCACCGACCGCCGGGATGGGAAGTTGAAGTGGGATGGCTTCACGCCCTACGAGGTGCGCACGATCGGCTCGTTCGTACGCCTGGGCTGGCGGGACAGGGCGAATGCCGCGCTCGGGTGGTTCATGGGCTACCGGAATCCCCCCGGTTGGAAACAATGGGCGGAGGTGGCGTATCGGGAGAAGCGCGCGCCCAAGTACATCGGCGACATGCCCCACACCTGGGTGGGATCGGACTTCGTGCGCTCGGTGCTCGACATGCTCGCCTACGAGAGGGCACGCGACAGCACGCTGGTCGTGGGGGCGGGGGTGCCGTGGAGTTGGATCGCGGGTGCAGGCGGCAAGTCGCCGGCGCCGGCCGAGCCACTACGAGTGAACGCGGTCCGTACGATCTACGGTCCGGTCACCTTCACCATGTCTGCGCGGGGCGACTCGGTCGAGGTGGCGCTCGAAGCCAGCATGCGCGTCCCTCCCGGCGGCATCGTCGTGATCCCGCCCGCCCGCCGGGCGTTCCGTCACGCGACCGTGGACGGCGTCGCCGCGCCCATCACCCCCGAAGGCGGCGTCGTCGTCCGCGCCCTCCCGGCTCGCGTGGTGGTGCACCCGTAGGAATGACAGGGCCTTGAAGTATCCTTAAGGATACTTGGAATGACAGGGTCTCGAACTGTCCTCAAGGCGAGTGAAATGACAGGGCCTTCCATCCGCCGCGCGGCGGATGAAATGACAGGGCCATGAGCATGCCCCGGGGCATGTCGAGAATGACAGGGCCTTCAACTCGTCCCGGGACGAGTTAGAGGCCCTGTCATTTCAGCCCCCCCCGCGCCCGCCACCGCCTCCGCCAGCACCGCCCCATTCGTCCGGATGATCTCCCGGTAGTACTCGCCGCTCGCCTTCACCGTGCGCTTCTGGGTCGCGTAGTCCACGTGGACCAGGCCGAGCCGGTGGGAGAAACCGCTGCTCCATTCGAAGTTATCGAGCAGCGACCAGGCGAAGTAGCCGCGCACGTCCACGCCCTGACGCAGCGCATCGAGCACGGCCAGCAGGTGCTCGCGGTAGTAGCTCACGCGCAGCGGGTCCTCCACCCGGCCGTCCACCGGGCTCGGGGGATCCGCGAACGCCGCGCCGTTCTCGGTGACATAGATGGGGACCGCGCCATAACGCTCGCGCACCGCGACCAGGGCCCGCGTCAGCCCCGACGGTACAACCTCCCAGCCGGTGGTCATCGTGACGAGACCCGGCACCGGGACCGCAGTCGCGTGCGGCGGCAGCCCCTC
>JBKJXJ010000331.1:0-5701 GCA_046716125.1 Candidatus Eiseniibacteriota bacterium | reverse complement strand
AGCTCGCGCATGCCGGGAGTGTCGAGGAGCATGGCGCCGCTCGGCAGCGGCACCAGCTCGCGGTGGGTGGTGGTGTGTCGCCCGCGCGAGTCGTCCTCGCGCACGGCGCCGGTGGCCTGGCGCTCCTCGTTCAGGAGCGCATTGACCAGCGTGCTCTTGCCGACGCCGGATGAGCCGAGCAGCGCCACCGTCCGGCCGGCTGTGAGCCAGGGTGCGAGCGCTTCGAGGCCGCGCCGCTCGAGCGCCGAGACCGCCACCACCGGGGTGCCCATCGCGAGCGCCTCCACCTCGGCGATCCGCGCGTCGCGATCGTCCGCGAGATCGAGCTTGTTGAGGACGACGACGGGCACGGCTCCGCTCTCCCAGGCCGCGGTGAGGTAGCGTTCCAGCCGTCGCGGGTTGAGGTCGCCGTCGAGTCCGTTCATCAGGAACACGGTGTCGACATTGGCGGCGATCACCTGCTCGCCGGTCGTCTCGCCCGCCACCTTGCGCATGAATGCGCTCGAGCGGGGCAGCACGCCGGCGATCATCGCGACCGGGAGCCCGGGCCGCACCGCGACCCAGTCGCCCACGGCGGGCAGTTCGGCGCGACTGCGGGCCTCGTGGCGCAGGCGGCCGGCCAGCTCGCCGGCCGATTCGCCGGCTTCGCCGAGCAGCAGGTAGCGGCCGCGCTCTTCGCGCACGACCCGGGCCGGCTCGTGGCCCAGCGCGCGATAGGGCGCGAACGCCGTTTCGAAGTGTTCGTTCCAGCCGATCGATTGAAGCGACATGATGGTCACGCCTTTCCCTGGATTCCCGTGAATGGAGAACGCGCCTGCGGCGCGCGTGGGAGATGGCTGGGCGTGCGTCACGCGGGCGGCAATGAAAAACGCCGCTCCTTCCGGAGCGGCGCGCGGGCGCGAAGGGGTGCGGCTAGGCGAACGGCGGGAAGGGGCGTGACACACGGACACCGAGGGCTTGGGCTGTCATGGTTCGCTCCTTCCTTCGATCGATCACGCGCTGGATGCTCGTGACGTCGGTGATGAGTCTAGCGCACCACCCGCACCGCCGTCACGCTGGCCGAGCAGTAGCGCGTGAGTCGGTCGGCGATGTGCTCGAGCGAGGCGGTGAGGTCCGAGCCGGCGCGGTCCAGCGGACAGAAGAGGACGACCAGAAGGTTGCGGCTCTTGACCGTGACCGCGGTGCGGAGCGAATCGGACGTGGGCGCCCCGAACGGGCCCTCGTCGTCCGAGAGCAGGAGGCGGCCGGTGAGATTGACGCGCTGTTTGCGGATGCCGGGATACCCGTCCCCTTCGCGGCCCACCCGTGCGCGGATGCCACCGTGGACCTGGTCGCGGTCGTAGAGCCCGAGCGGGATCTGGTCCTCGAGCGAGCACAGGTTGCAGACGTCCACCGCCGCATTGACCTGCGGCAACCCCTTGCCCTGGAGCACGCGGCGCAGGAGCGCCTCGCTGCTCGGCCGTGTCTTCGTGGGGTCCAGGTCGAGCTGGTGGAAGAGCGCGCGAGTCTCGGCCACGCCCGGGATGTCGGCGGGCGATTTGCCCGCCAGCCGCGCGGTGAGGCGCGCGGTCAGCTGATCGCGCTCTTCGGCGAACGTCGGCGGAAGCGCGCCCAGCACGGCGTTCTCGGCCTCCAGCAGGCCCAGCGCGAGCACGCCCCGCAACGCGTCATCGACCGCGAGGCTGAGGCCCTGGGTGCGCGCCTGCAACGACATGGGGACGACTCCGGCGTTCGCGGCGCCGGCGCGCGGCGCGCGGTGCGCCTCTCGGCGCGGGAGAATGAACCAACGATCTCAAGGCGGGCGGCGGGAAATCCCTTTCCGACCCAACGGAATGGACGACGCAAAGGTCATCCCACGGTTGCGGCCAAACTTCAATGTCGTCGCCGCCCACCAGACTCGGGGCCCGGACGCGCAGCATCGCACGACTCACAGGCTCAGCGTCCACACCCGTGTCTCAGTGATCACGAGGGGCGGGGAATCTCAAGCGCGGAAGATAGCCCGAAGTGCGACGCGCGTCCAAGTGGATTCGCGAAATAATCCGGCCCGTCGAGAGCGGTGCGGAGTGCACGCATGCGCGTCGCCATCGCGCACCTTCCGGACGCGTGCTCCGACGCCACGACCGCAGTCCTGTCGAAAAGTCGTGCGTCGCATGGTTTGGCGTCGCGTTACTCGATTGAAACGTATGCGTTCCGAACCGGGTCACGTCAGGCGGGCGCGGCGGTCTCCGTGCCGGCTTCGTGCGGCGGCAGCTTGCGATCGATCGAGACCACGCGAAACCGCTGCTTGATGTCCTGGACCTCGAGCTCGACCTCGTCGCCGATGGACTTGCCCATGAGCGCGCGCGCGACCGGCGTCTGGAACGAGATGACGTTGTCGCCGAGATGATGTTCGCCCTCGCCCAGGATCCAGTAGGTCGTCATGTCGCGCTCGCTCTCGAGCACGACCTCGGTGCCGAGCCCGACCACGCCGTCCTTGAGCTCGGCTTCCTCGACGAAACGCGCCCGCGTGAGCCGGAACTGGAGCGACGCCACCTGTTTGCTCATGTTGGCCTGCTTGAGCTTGGCCGAATGGTATTCGGCGTTCTCCTTGAGGTCCCCGAGCTCGCGCGCCCTCTGGATCGACGCCGGGATGGTCGTCCGCAGCTCGCGCTCGAGCCGCTCGAGCTCCTTCTTGAGCCGCTCCCACGTGGCGCGCGTCATCACCGGGATCTCGATGTCCGCCTGGCGGCCGACCTGCTCGAACAGGCGCTCGGTCTTCTTCTGACGCGCCGAACGTACCGCCGCGACCGCCTCCTCGAGTCCGAGTCGCGACGCGATCTCGAGCGCGGGGAAGAGGAAGCGGTCGCTCGAGCGCCACTGCCGCAGCAGGATCCCGATGCGGAGCGCCTGTTGCTCGGGGCAGGGGATGCCGTGCAGCACCCGGTCGAAGGGGCCTTTCGGCTCAATCCAGCCGAGCACCTTCTCGGCCAGCGAGGGCTTGGGCTTGTCCTCGATCAGCGCGCACGCCGCCCACAACAGCTGCCAGCCGTCGGTCGCCGGTTTCGCCCGGCCCAACTCCTCTTCGAGCAATCGGAGCGCGGCGGCCGGGTAGCGTGGCGCGTGGTCCACCAGGACCCGGCGCAGCGCGGCGCGCCCCGCGTCGTCCAGCAGCTCGCGGAATCGGGCCGCCGCCTCGCGGACGGCGGCGAAGCGCGAGTCGAGCGCCGAGAGGATGGCATCGGCCTCGACCCCGACCGCGTGCGAGACCTCGAGCAGGGCCACCTGCTCGTCCTCGCCGCTCAGGTCCGAGATCGAGAGCCCGCGCTCCCAGAGGTCCTTGAGCGCCGAGGTCCATTCCGGCTGCCGGAGCGGATACCAGCGCGCGAAGTAGAGTCCGGCGCGCGCGCGATCGCCCAGCGCGCCCTCGTCATCGAACAGCGCGCGCTCGACGAACCGGCCGAAGCGCTGCGCCAGCGCCTCTTCGGCCTGCGGGTGCTGCGAGAGGAACTTGCGCAGGGTCGTGAGGTTGCTCTTCACCGCCTTGCGCGGCTCGATCGCCGGGAGCGGGACATCGGACTCGCGCGGCGCGCCCGCTGCATCCACGCGCGTGAGCTGGTAGTGCTGTTCGAAGGCGCGCACGTGATCGATGCGCGGGTCCTTGACTGCCGCCGCCCGCGCGCGCCGGAAATACGTGGTCCACTCCGGGCCCGGCACCAGCCCGTGGCCCACCAGGAAGACTTTCAGTTTCTGCGCGTCGGCCGAACCGCCGAGCCCGTGAAGCGCGCGCACCAGCATCTCGCCCGGGTCATCCTGCCGCAGCCGGGCCAGCTCGGCCGGAGCGGTGAGCTGGAGCAACCGCAGGTCGTCCTCCGCGAGCGGGACCAGGCTGCGACGCGCGGCCGCGTAAGGCATCTTGTGGCCCCGCGATCTCGCGAAGTCGATATGCACGGTCTCGCCGTCGTTGAGCGTCACCCGGCCGGCGCCGAACGACCCATGCAGCACCGCGCGCCCGGGGGCGAGTGCGGCGAGCAGATCGAAGCGCTCGAGGGCGGTCGGCAGCGCCACGGCGCGGTCCTCGAGACCGGACTGGGCAATCACGCCCTTGCCGTCGGGAAGCTCGCTCGCCGGGCCCTGACGCAGCGCCTCGATCAGCGATGCGCGGAACGGATCGGCGGCGCCGGTGCCGCCCGACTCGACCGCCGCCGTCACCACCGCGCGGAGCGCCGTCACGCACTCCCCGGCCTGCTTGGCCTTCGCCACGGCCGGGAATGCGATCTCCAGCAGCTGTCGGCACTCCCCGACCGCGCCCTGCGCCGCGACCGTGGGCAGCGTCTCGATCAGGCGCACGAGGCAGTCGGGCTCGGCGTGCTCGACGAACTCCAGCGCCGCCTCCTCGAGCCCGGCGTAGCGCCGGTCCTCGGCGAAGCGCGGCAGCAGTTCGGTGAGCAGTCCGCGGCGACGCTCGGCCTCACCGGCCTCGCCGAGCCGCACCACCAGCAGCAGGCCCAGCTCCAGGTCCTCGGGGGTGATCTCCCAGGCCCGCTCGAGCGCCCGGATGCGCGCAGGGTCCTTCTTGAGCCCCTCGTGGGCCCGCACCAGCAGCCTGGCCGCGGCGTGGCTCTCCTCCAGCTCGAGCGCGCGCGAGGCCACCGCGGCCAGCGGCTCCCAGCGTTTGGCGGTCGCCAGCTTCTCGCCGACGGCGAGCAGGGTCTGGTGGGCGCGTTCGATCTCGCCGTTCAGCGCGCAGGCGACCGCGAGCAGGTACTCCGTGCCGAGGCTCGCGTCGGCCTGACGCAGCCGCGCCGCGCACTCGTCACGCACGAAGGCGAGCTGGCCGCCGGCCAGCGCCTCCTGCCCCAGGTCCTCGAGTCGCTCGCGATCCGCGGGCGCGAGGTCGGTGGCCTCGTCGCCCCGCAGGATGGCGGGCAGGGTGTCGCGAATGGACATGCGCTCTCGGTGAGGGTGACGTCCGCAATTCGAAAGGGGAGCTACTATGCCCCAATAGCGAGCGATGTAGCAAGCGCGAGGAACCGCCCGCGGCGCCGCGCGGGCGAAGGGCGTGAGGCCGGCTCCCCCTGCGCTTCATGGTTGACATCCCCCGCGTCGGGCGTAAATTCCGGGTCGTCCCTTCACGGGCGTGTCGGGAGACGACGAGCCGGGTTCGAAAGGCATCACATGTCCCATCGCTTCCACCCGGCCGACGTTCCGACCGTCGCATCCCTCCTCATCGTCGCGCGCCTCCTGCTCGCGCCCCCGGCCTCGGCCGCTCCCACGCCTCCCGCCCTCGTGCTGGATCGCGCGGACGCGACCGGACCCGTCGTGCACTCGCCCGGTGGTCCGATCGAGTCCGTCTTCGTCGCGATCACGGACTCGGTGCCGCCATCGTCCACCACCCCGCTCGTGGCCGCGCCCATCCCCGCCCGCGCCGTGATCTCGTTCCGCTGGCACGGCGAGCCCGCGGGCGATGTCGCCGGCTACCGCTACCGGCTCTCGGGATCGGGATCCAACGAGCCGAATTTCGTAGAGGTGGATCCGTCCGTCCAAGGCGTCGACTTCGACCTCACCATCCCGGGCACTCTGCCGATCCCGGGGCCGGTCACCGTCTTCACACTTCAGGTGGTCGATCACGACGGCTGGACGCGTGAGACGAAACGCTACTTCCGCGTGGGGCATCCGCCCGACACCTGGTTCGCGGGGCCCGACCTCGCCACGCTCGACGCCC
>JBKJXJ010000330.1:0-7302 GCA_046716125.1 Candidatus Eiseniibacteriota bacterium | reverse complement strand
GTGATGGATCAACTGCCCACCGACGGCAGCGTGGTCGAGCTGATCATCGGCTACGACGTGAAACGCAGCGGCTCGTACGCCCTCGACTACCTCACCCAGTACCAGCGTTTGCTTCCGCACGTACTGTTCGGACACCGGAATCCAGAGGTGTTCGATCCGCTGAGTGGCGTGACGGGTGTCGCGGCCGGTGTGACCACCGCCCCGATCCCGACCCCGACGGTGAACGTCGTCGTCGACCCGGATGGCTCCGAATCCGAGCCCGCCGCGTCGCAGCCGTCGACCAGCATGAATGCACTGTCCGCTGCCGAGCGTGTGATGACGCTCTTCGGCGGCACCCTCCTCGACGTGACGTACGTCGCGCAGGCCGATGTGCGACTGGCGACCAAGTCGTCCGAGACCCAGGTCCGCGTGCGCTTCATCCCGGCGGGCCCCAGGGCGGTGCTCGCATGGGGCGGACACATCGCCAGCCGGTGGGACTGGGGTTTCAACGCCGACGGCACCCCGCGCTCGGCGGGCGGCATCAGCGGATCCTCGTATCACATGCGTCTGGTGCGCTGGAGTCTCGGCAGCCTCGGGAACCAGGATCGTTCGATGTCCACCGACGCCGTCTATCCGGTCCCGCGCTGCGGGGTCTCGAACACCGGGCCCTTCTGCGCCGGCACCACCAACACCCACGCCGCCCCGACCGGGATGGAGTCCTACGCCTGGTCGCTGGTCGACAACACCAGCGGGGCCGTGATCGTCGGAAGCAGCAGCGGTTCCTCGGTGAGCGTCCAGTCGGCCACCGCGGGGAGCTACACCCTGGTCATCTCGACCGGGGCGAGTGGATTCACCAAGTGGTGCCAGGCCACCGTGACTGTGAACGCCGCGCCGGTCGCCGACGCGGGCGCGGACCAGGTGGTGTGCGCGACCGCGGCGCAGGTGACGCTCGCCGGCGTCGAGACCAGCGGCACCGGTGCGTGGACCGGCGGCGCCGGATCGTTCAACCCCGGCCGCAACGCGATGAACGCGGTCTACACGCCTTCGGCCGCGGAGATCACGGCCGGCACCGTGACCCTGACCCTCACGTCGGGCGGCGCCGGGCCGTGCCCGCCCGCCTCCGACGCGATGAGGATCACCATCCAGCGCGCCGCGACCGCCAACGCCGGCATCGACCAGGTCGTGTGCGCCACCGCCCCGCTGGCACAGCTCACGGGCATCGCGGGCGGCTCGGCGACCGGCGGCACGTGGAGCGGCGGTGGCGGCGCGTTCAGCCCTTCGGCCTCGGCGCTCAATGCGACCTACACGCCGACCGCCGCGGAGATCGCGGCCGGCGGCGTCACCCTGACCCTCACCAGCAGCGATCCGGACGGCCCGTGCGCGGCGGTGAGCGATCCGATGCGGATCACGATCAACCCCGCGGCGACGGCGAACGCGGGCGTCGACGTCACGGTGTGCGCGAGCAGCCCGCAGGCGCTGCTCGGCGGCATCGTCGGCGGCGCCGCGACCGGCGGCACGTGGAGCGGCGGGACGGGATCGTTCAGCCCCTCGGCCTCGGCGCTCAACGCGACCTACACGCCCACCGCGGCCGAGATCGCGGCCGGCGGCGTCACCCTGACCCTCACCACCAACGACCCGAGCGGGCCGTGCGGGGCGGGGGGTGACCAGGTGCGGATCACGATCAACCCCGCGGCGACCGTGAACGCGGGCGCCGACCTCACGGTGTGCGCGAGCACTCCGCAGGCGGCGCTTGCCGGCATCGTCGGCGGCGCGGCGGCCGGCGGCACGTGGAGCGGCGGGGCGGGATCGTTCAGCCCGTCGGCCTCGGCACTCAATGCCACCTACACGCCGACCGCGGCCGAGAACGCGGCCGGCGGCGTCACCCTGACGCTCACCACCGGCGATCCGAGCGGCCCGTGCGGCGCGGTCAGTGACCAGGTTCGGATCACCGTCAATCCCGCGGCGACCGTGAACGCCGGCGCCGACCTCAGGGTGTGCGCCAGCAGCCCGCAGGCGCAGCTCGCCGGCACCATCGGCGGCGGCGCGGCGACCGGGACGTGGAGCGGCGGCGCCGGGAACTTCAGCCCCAAGGCGACCACGCTCAACGCCACCTACACTCCGACCGCGGCCGAGATCGCCGCCGGCGGCGTGACGCTCACCCTCACCACCAACGACCCCGCCGGCATCTGCCCGGCGGTGAGCGATCCGGTGAGGATCACCATCGACCCGGTCACCATCGTCAACGCCGGCCCCGACCACACCGTGTGCTCCACCAGTCCCCAGACCCCGCTGTTCGGCAGCGTGAGCGGCGCGGTGACGGGCGGCGCCTGGAGCGGCGGCACGGGGACGTTCAACCCGGGACGCTCGGCGCTGAACGCGATCTACACCCCCTCGGCCGCCGAGATCGCGACGCGGACCGTCACCCTGACGCTGACCAGCGCCGCTTCGAGCGGCCCGTGCCCGCCCGCCTCCGACGCCATGGTCATCACCATCAACCCGGCGGTGACGGTGAACGCCGGCCCGGATCAGATCGTGTGCGCCGTCGCTCCCCAGGCGGTGCTGGCCGGCGTGCTCGGCAACGGCGCGACCGGCGGCACGTGGAGTGGCGGGACCGGGACGTTCCAGCCCAACACGACCACGCTCAACGCGACCTACGTGCCGTCGGCCGCCGAGATCGCGGCCGGCAGCGTGACCCTGACGCTCACGACCAATGATCCGGCCGGGCCGTGCCCGGCGGTCAGCGACGCGATGAAGCTCACCATCGACGCTCCGACCGTCACGGTCGCCAACCGCACCGTGTGCACCGGCATCGCGCCGGTGACCATGTGCGCGAGCCCGGGACGCGGGATCGCGCCCTTCACCTACGTGTGGAGCACCGGCGCCACCACCCAGTGCATCTCGGTCAGCGACACCATCTCCTACTCGGTGACCATGACCGACGCGCGCGGCTGCCAGGCCACCGCCAGCGGCACCTTCAAGCAGCGCGAGTGCGTCGGCGCCCTGGCGCACACCAGCACCACCTGCGAAACCTTCATGAACGGGACCTACTGGGAGATGCTGTCCTCGGACGTGCACTGGGTCCTCCGGAACGGCGTCATCAGCAGCATCTCGCCCGGCGTGCTCTTCTACTTCACCAAGATCACCGCGCCGCGGCCGGACTTCCGGGTGGACATCGTGCAGACCCGGGACAATCCCGACTTCCCCTTCATCGAGTTGCAGCAGGCCCAGGTGACCCTGAGCGACGCGAACTGCACATCGGTCGGTGACGGTGTGGTGGTCGGGTCGGGCCAGGCCTCGGTGGACGTCCACGGCGCCACCGCGGGCCAGGTGTTCATCGTCTACGCCAAGTACTCGCTCAAGTCGCTGGTCGGCACTCCGATGGACGACTCGACCGGGTGCCACTACGACTTCCGCACCGTGATCGACGGCGTGGTCGTGGACCAGGATCCCGACGGGCTGCAAGTCGGCTTCGCGAGCACGCCTCCGCCTCCGCCCCCCGGCGGTGGCACCGGCAGCGGGAGCGGCAGCTCGGATGACGCCGTCGTCATCAACCCCCCGATCGGTGACCGCGTGACGGTCACGGGAGCCCGGTCCCTCGAGCCCGAGCTGGCCGCACTCTACCGGCCCTCGCCCAACCCGTTCACCGACGGCATGCGGATGAGCTACTCCGTCGGCGCCACGGGCGAGCGGGTGAGGATCAGCGTCTACGACGTCTCGGGACGGCTTGTGCGCACGCTGGCCGACGGCTTCCAGTCACCGGGCCACCATACCGCCATGTGGGATGGGCGGGACGTCGAGGGTACGCGGATGCGGCAGGGTGTGTACTTCGTGCACGCCGTGATCGGCCGGCAGGCCCGGCAGGTGCGGGTGACCTTCATGAAGTGAACTGGACGAGCACGCTCGACGTGCTGCGGATTCTTCCGGGTGGCCACCGTGTGGTGGCCACCCGTTTTTGGTAGCATGCCGTCCCCGGTCCCGCGCGGCCGCGCCCCCGTCCCCGGAGATTCGCTTCGCCATGGCCCGAATCGTCGAGTGCGTCCCGAACGTCTCCGAAGGGCGTCGCCCCGAGGTGGTCGAGCAGCTGATCCAGGCGATCGTCTCGGTGCCGGGCGCGATCCTGCTCGACAGCGAGATGGACGCGGATCACAACCGCTCGGTGCTCACCTTCGCGGGCGAGCCCGCCCCGGTGATGGAGGCGGCGTTCCGGGTCGCCGGCCGTGCCGCCGAGCTGATCGACCTGAACCATCACTCGGGCCAACACCCGCGCATGGGGGCGACCGACGTCGTGCCGTTCGTCCCGGTCGAGGGGCTGACGCTCGAGGACTGCGCCGAGCTGGCACGAGCGACCGGGCGGCGGATCGGCGAGGCGCTGGGCATCCCGGTCTTCCTCTACGAGGCGGCCGCCTCCCGCCCCACGCGCGTGAGTCTGGCCGACGTGCGGCGCGGGGAGTTCGAGGGGCTGCGCGAGCTGATCGGCAAGGACGAGACGTGCGCGCCCGACTTCGGCCCGGCGCGGATCCATCCCACCGCGGGCGCCACGGCGGTCGGCGCGCGACGATTCCTGGTCGCCTTCAACGCCAACCTCAATACCGGGGACGTGCGGGTGGCCAAGGCGATCGCCGCCGCCATCCGCGAGCAGAACGGCGGCCTGAAGAACGTGCGGGCGCTGGGCTTCTCGATCGAGGGCGGGCGCCGCGCCCAGGTGAGCATGAACCTGGTGGATACGCAGGCGACGCCGATCCACCGCGTGCTGGCGCTGGTGCGCGAGGAGGCCGCGCGCCGCGGGGCGGCCATCTCGGGCTGCGAGGTGGTGGGACTCATCCCCGAATACGCCATGCTGGACGCGGCCGAGCACGCGCTCCAGCTCGAGGGATTCCGTCGCGATCAGGTGCTCGAGCTGCGCTTGAAACAACCGCCGCTCACCGAGGCGATCAGCCTCGCCTCGTTCATGGATCAGGTCGCCTCCGACGCCCCGACCCCGGGCGGCGGAACGGTCGCCGCGATCGCGGGCGCGCTCGCCGCCTGTCTCGCGACGATGGTGGCGAACCTCTCGATCGGCAGGAAGAAATACGCCGAGCACGCGGAGTCGCTCCGCGGGATCAAGCGCGACGCCGAGCGGCTGCGCGGGGAGCTGCTTGCGCTCGCGCGGCGGGATGGCGACGCGTTCGAGGCGGTCATGAAGGCGGGGCGATCGCCGCAGGGGAGCGCCGGGGAGATCCATGAGCGTGATCGCGCCCTCGCCGTCACCGGCCTCGAGGCTTCCCGCGTGCCGCTGGCCACCGCCCTAGCCTGCCTCGAGGTGCTGGAGCTGGCCACCCGGGTCGCCAAGTGCGGCAATGCCAACGCCATCACCGATGCCGGGACGGCCGGGCTGCTGGCACGGGCGGCGGGCGAGGGGGCGCTGTTGAACGTCGAAATCAATCTGAAGTCACTCCCGGACTCGGCCGATAAGCAGGGTGTGGAGACGGAGTTGCACCGGCTCCATTCCGCTTTCGCGCCCGCGTCGGAATCATGCTCGAATGCGGTGCGGGCCGTGCTCGGCGCGTCATAGGGACGTGAGGGGCCGGCGTTCCGGCCTGCGGTCCCCGAGGAGAACGATCATCTTGGACAGGGCCATCGACATCAAGCGCCGGGCGCAGCGCTGCATCCAGGGCGGCGATCTCCCGGGCGCACTCGCCGAATACGAGAAGCTGCTCGCGTCCGATACGACGGACCCCTACACCTACGTGCTGCTCGCCGATCTGCTGTACAAGATGGGTGAGCACCCGAAGGCCGGGGAACGCTATCTGACCGCGGCGTCGTGCTACGAGCAGGCCGGCCTCTACAAGAACGCCATCGCCGTCGGCAAGAAGATGCTGCGACTCGCGCTCTCGCCCGGGACGGTGCTCGAGCGCCTCGCGGCCCTCCACGCGCTGGACGGGCTCCCGACCGAGGCGAGCCTCTACTACACCCAGTCCGCGGAGCATCTGGTGCGCGAGGGCCGGGTGAAGGATGCGGCCGCCGCGTTCCGCAAGGCGTTCGAGTGTTGTCCCGACCACGTGAGCGTCCTCGAGCGGCTGGCGGAGGTCCACTCGCTGGCCGACGACGATACCGAGTCCGCGCGGGCACTGGCCGAGGCCGCGTTGTACTACGCGCGGACCGGTCAGCCCGCAGAGGCCGAGCGCTGCCGCGCGCGCGCCGAACACCTCCAGCCCGGCGTCGTCGCCCGGTTCGAGGCGCAGGCCCCGCCGCCGCCCGCACCGGGGATGAACGTGGGCGTGTCGGGCGCGTGGGGTGGAGCCACGCCTGAGCCCGGCATGCTCTCGTCCTACGCCGCGGACAGCGCACCCCAGGGCCCGCCGCGACTGTCCGAGAGCACCGCGCAGGAGCCCGGGCTCGAGACCGGCTACGAAAGCACGTTCGACTCCGCCGACCTCGAACCGTCCCTCGAGGCCGACGGTCCGCCGCGCTTCGTCCCGCCGTTGCAGGAATCTTCGAACGGGATGGAGATCGAGCGGCACCGGCCCATGGTCGGTGCGGGCCGCGACGTCGCCGGCGAGGCGCCGTCCCAGGCGGACTCGGACGCGTCCGATGCCGCGGACCTGGACGGCGTCGAGCGCCTGCTCGGTCTGGCTCAGACCGAGTTCCGCGCCGGACGTCATGCCGATGCGGCCGCCATCCTGGCGCGGGCGGCCCGGGCCTACGAAACGCTGGGCCGCCTCGAGGAGGCGGCGTCCATCCACCGCAGTCTGTGCAAGAGCCCGCACGCGACCGAAGCGATGATGGAGCAGTGGCTCGCCAACTGCGAGCGCCGCGGCGATCCGAGCGAGGCGGCATCGGTCGCCTGCGAACTCGGCGATCACGCGATCCAGCGGAACGATCTCGCCCGCGCCAGGGAATGGTTCCTGCGCGCCGTGTCGCACGATGCCGCGAACCCGGTCGCGACCCGGCGGCTGGAACGGCTCGGTCACGGAGCAGCGGCGGAAGCGGTGGCGATCGCGCCGGAGATCATGGAGCCCGTCGCGGCCGCCGCCGAGCCCGGAGGTGGCAAGGTCGAGGTGGCCGTGGATCGCGGCCAGGCGGTGACGTTCGACTTCGGATCCATGCTCGCCGAGTTCCAGCGTGGTGTGAAGGCCCAGCTCTCGGGCGACTCGCAGGCGTGCTACGATCTGGCCATGGCGTATTGCGAGATGGGGCTCGCCGAGCAGGCGATGGAGTCGTTCCGTCTGGCCGGCAAGGACGCGCAGTTCAGCCAGCGCTGCGCCGAGATGATCGGGCGCTGCCTGCTCGAGGAAGGCCGGTTCGAGGACGCCGCGCGGGAGCTCTCCGAGGCGCTGGCGCTCG
>JBKJXJ010000329.1:0-10747 GCA_046716125.1 Candidatus Eiseniibacteriota bacterium | reverse complement strand
CTGTTCGGCCGCTCGTGGTGGCTGGGCGAGCCGATGAGCATCCCGATCCATCGGCTCCAGAGCGGACTCCTGCTCCAGTTCGCGTTCAACATGATCTCGGACCCGCGCACCACGCCCGACTCGCGCGCGGGACGTGCGCTGTTCGGCGCCCTGGTCGCCCTCGGCGCCGGGATCGTCCAGTTCCTCCTGTTCCGCACCAACGGGCCGGTGTGGTCGCTCGCGGTCGTCACGCTGCTGGTGCCGCTCATCGACCGCTGGCTCCCGGGCCCTCGTCATCAATGGAATCCCATCCCCGCCACGGCCGGCACACCATCGAAAGGAGTAATCCATGAGACTCCCGTCCCCGCACCCGCTCTCCCTGGCGGCGTGCCTGCTGCTTTGCGCGGCGCTCTGGCCCACTTCCGCCCGTAGCTTCTGCGGCTTCTATGTCGCCAGCGGCGACGCCAAACTCTTCAACCACGCCTCGCAGGTGGCGCTGGTGCGCGACGGCAACCGCACCGTGCTCACGATGGCCAACGACTTCCAGGGCGAGCCGAAGGAGTTCGCCATCGTCGTGCCGGTGCCGACCGTCCTCGAGAAGGGCCAGGTCCACGTGGGCGAGAAGGCGCTCATGGATCACCTCGACGCGTTCTCGGCGCCGCGGCTGGTCGAATATTGGGATCCGGACCCGTGCCCGGTCGCCCAGGACAACCTGATGCTCCGCGGGGGCAGGCGTTTGGCGATGAACATGGCGACGGCGGAGGTCTCGGCCGGACCGGCGAAGAGCCGAGGCGTCACGATCGAGGCCCGCTACACCGTGGGCGAATACGACATCCTCATCCTCTCGGCCAAAGAGAGCGGCGGGCTCGAGAGGTGGCTGAGCGAGAACGGCTACCGCATCCCCAACGGCGCCTCGCGCGTTCTGGCCGGCTACATCAAGCAGGGGATGAAGTTCTTCGTCGCCAGGGTGAACCTGACCGAGCAGAAGAAGCTCGGCTACACCTACCTGCGCCCGATCCAGGTGGCGTTCGAGTCGCCCAAGTTCATGCTGCCGATCCGGCTCGGCATGGTGAACGCCAATGGGCCCCAGGAGCTGTTCGTCTACGCCCTCACCCGCAAGGGCCGGGTCGAGACGGTCAACTACCGCACCGTGAAGCTCCCCTCCGACCGCGATGTGCCCGAGTTCGTGAAGGCGGAGTTCCCCGACTTCTATCGCGACCTCTTCTCCACCCAGGTCGCGCGCGAGGACATGCGCGTGGTGGTCACCGAGTACGCCTGGGACATGGGCTGGTGCGACCCGTGCGCGAGCGAGCCTTTGTCCCGCGAGGAGCTGAAGGCGCTCGGCGTGTTCTGGCTCGACGATGCGCCAGTTGGACGGGGCGGCCAGCAGGCCCCGTTCATCACCCGGCTCCACGTGCGCTACGACGCCGCCCACTTCCCCGAGGATCTCGTGTTCCAGGAGACGGCGGACCGCACCAACTTCCAGGGCCGATTCGTCATCCGCCACGAGTGGAAGGGGACCACGGACTGCCCGCAGGCCCGTGCCTACCGCGCCGGGCTCGCCGAGCGTCGCGCGAAGGAAGCGGCGACCCTGGCCGAACTGACCGGCTGGGACCTGAAGCGCATCCGCGGGAGGATGGCGGTCGCGGCCGACTGGTCGCAGCCGGGGGACCGGAAGAAGTGGTGGGACCGGTTGTGGAAGTAGCGGGCGCGCCCGCGGGTGTCCGCCCCGCCCGATGAGCACGCCGGGCCGGTCCGCCAGGGGACCGGTCCGGAACCACTCACCCGATCGGCGCCCCCCTCACACCGCGCTGGCGCACGCGCGGCACTTGCGCGCGGCGGCCGGGATGCTTTCCTTGCACTCGGGACATTCCTTCATCGTCGGGCCGGGCTCGGGCGGCCCGGGCTTCAGGAGCGCCTTCGTGATCATGAACACGACGAACGCGATGATGACGAAATCCACCAGGTTGCCGATGAACGCGCCGTAGGTGATGGCGTTGGCCGGGGTGCCGTCCGGCTTGGTGGACAGCACGAACGACATCTCGCGCCACGCCCCGCCGGGGATGAGCAGGCCGATGACCGGCATCAGCAGGTCGCTCACCAGCGAGCTCACCACCTTGCCGACCGCGGCACCGATGATGACGCCCACCGCCAGCGCCAAGGCATTGGTCTGCAGCAGGAACTTCTTGAACTCGCCGATCATGCGCCCTCCCTCCCGAAACGCCCGCTACGGCTTCTGCGTCGTGTCGCGCAAGCCCCCGAAGAACCCCTTGAGCGCATCGCCCGCCCGGCGCTTCAGACTGTCGGCGGCGGCGCGGCGCGCCCGCTCGAGCGCCGCGCGCGCGCTATCCTGCGCCGCGAACAACCGTGCCTCGGCGGCGGCGCGCGCCTCGGACTCCAGCCTCGCCCGCTGCGCCTCCAGCGCCTGCGAGGCCTTGCCCGCGATCCGGTCCCGCATGGCGCCGCCGTCCCACGCGATCTGGGGCGCGGTCGCGGTGCCGGTCAGGCGCAGGTCGAGAAACATCCGTCCCTGCGGATCGGAGAGCGCGCCGGCGGCCAGCGCAGAGGTGGCGCCGAGACGCTGCACCACCTCCTGCGGCAGGGTGGCGCTCACGGCGTAGTCGAGCGTCCCGTCGAAGCCGACCGAGCCGACCATCCGCCACTCGCCGTGCGGTCCGTCGATCAACACGGGATCGGTGACGACGCGTCCGCGTTCGATGCGGAAGGGTACGCGCCCGTCCTTGAACCGCAACTGCTTGAGCGCGGGGATGCGCGTGTAGCGAGCCACCGCTTCGAGCACCGGCCCGGGGCCGAGCGTGCCGTCGGCCACGAGGGCGAGCCCGATCGCGGTGATCGTGCGCTTCATGTCGTCGGGCGTCAGCCCTGAGCCCGAGAGGTCCAGCGTGGTCCCGAGCGAGCCGTGCAGCAATCCCTTGATCGGGGTCCACGCGGCCAGGACGTCGTCGGCCTCGAGACTGTCCACCTGCGTCTTCACGGCGTACGCGGGCCGCGCCGGATCGGTCAGATCGAACCGGGCGTTGCCGATCGCGGTGCCGCCATAGGCGCGCATCGAGAACTCGGGCACCGAGAGGATGCCGGGCTCGAGCCGCACCCTGGCGCCGACATCCGACACGTCCAGCTTCTGGTTCTTCAACCGCGCGACGGTGACGCGTCCCTCCCCCGTGGCGTTGGGAAGGATCGGGGCCCCGGGCATCGTGGGCAGGAACTCGGCAAGATCGAGATAGGACGAAGCGGCGTTGAAGTTCACCACCGCGGGAGCGACGCGGGGCTTCGACGGAGCGCCCTCCCCCACGGGTGTTCCCGTGGCGGTCGCGGGCGCGGCGAACAGGGCCAGCGGGCGCTCGACCGTCGCCTCGAGCGCGATGGTCGACTTGCCGGCGCGCGCGCTGAAGCCCGTGACGCTGGCGCGCGCGGGGGTGAATCGGATGTCGCCGCGCACACCCTCGATCCGGTTCGGCAGCGCTGGGGACTTGACGCTCACGTCCACGAGGTTCGCGCTGCCACCCAGCGCGAGGTCGCCGGGATCCTTCGCCCGGCCGCTGCCGCGCACGTCCACCGTCGCGCGACCGCCCAGCTTCGTGTCCCTGGGCGCCACCAGCGGAGCGATCGCCGCCAGATCGAGATCACCCTGCACGGCGAACCGCACCCACGGATCGGCGAACCGCGTGGCGAACAGCGCCGCGCGCACCGGCTGCCCGGAGACCTTCGCGCGCAGATCCCCGATGGTGAGCGAATCGGCCGCGAATCGCGCGGTGAATGCCATCGCCTCGATGCCGGCGGGGGTGTCGGGATATCGGAACGCCCCGTTGGCGATGCTGGCCGTGCCGGCGAGCCCCGACAGCAGGCGCGGGCCGGGTGAACCGGTGATGTGGAGGTCGAAGTCGAGCCGCCCGCTGCCCTTGATCCCGTGCACCGCCCTGGCGTCGGCCGCGGCCAGGTAATCGAGCACCTCGCCCAGTTCCACGCCGGCGCCGCGGGCCCGCAGATCGAGCCGCGCGCGCGGGCCCGGATCGTCGATCACTCCGGTGACGGCGAACCGGGCGCGACCCAGTCCCAGCGTGAGCTTTCCGAGCGCCAGCCGGTTCTGCTTCGTGTCGAACTTGCCCTCGTGGGCAAGCCGCCACTCGAGCGCGTCGAGCGACCGGTTGAGGTCGGCGAGCCGCGTGGCATCGAGCGGCCCGAATGCCACACCGGAGAGCACGGTCTCGCCCGCCGTGCCGAACCGGGCGCCACCTGTTTCCGCTTCGAGCGAGATCCGGCTCTCGATATCGACCGACGTCCGGCGCGTGGATTTGAGATCGTCCACCAGCGCCCGGCCGTCCTCTATCCGCAGCTCGCGGATCTCGAGCGACATCGCGCCCTCGTCCGCGGGCTTCCGGTCCGCAGGCGGCTTCATGACGCCGTCGAAGTTGGTGGTCCCGTCCGGCCGCAGGACCAGATGAAGGGAGGGACGGTCGATCACCAACCGCCGCACGACGATGCGCCGCGAGAACAGCGCCCCCAAGTCGAGATCGAGATGGAGCCAGCGCGCCTGCAGCGCCGTCCCGTTGGCGAACCCGCCCGGCTCCGCCAGCGCCGGCCGCCGCACCGACAACCGCACCGGCGGCCATGCCTCGAGTGAGGCGTCCGCGAACCGCACCTCGCGCGCCAGCACGGACGAGAGCCGGGCACTCACCAGCCCCCGCACCGTCGCCGGCGGGAACGCCACCGCCAGCGCCCCCCACGCCATGAGGGCGAACGCCACCAGCGCCGCAACGATCCACAGCACGACGCGAAGCGGCGACCGAGTCCGGGGCCCAGGGTCCATGGCCGGCATTCTGCCACACGTGCGCCGGAGGGAAAGCTAGACCGGTTGCCTCGTCGCGCGGGCTTGCCTAGAGTGCCGGTCCGGAGGAACGCCATGGACCCCACCGCACTGACCACGCTTCACACCCAGCACCTGATGGCCGCCATCCGCGCGGGCGACCCCGAGACCGCCTTCGCCTCCGCGCAGGCCGTGGCCAGGGGCGGCATCGCGCTGCTCGAGATCACGTTCACCGTGCCCGATGCACCCGGCGTCATGGCCAGACTCGCCGGCACCGAAGACGCGATCATCGGCGCCGGCACGGTGCTCACCGCCGACCAGTGTCGCGCCGCACTCGACGCCGGGGCGCGCTTCATCGTCGCCCCCAACCTGTCGCTCGAGGTGGCCAGAGTGGCGCTGGCCGGCAAGGCGATGTACTGCCCGGGCGCCTACACGACCAACGAGATCCTCGCCGCGCGCGACGCCGGTGCGCACGTCATCAAGGTCTACCCGGTGGGCGTCGCCGGTGGGCCCAAGTACATCGAGGTCATCCGCGACCCGCTCCCCGACGTCCCGATGCTCGCCGCCGGGGGCACCACGCTCGAGAACCTCGTGCCGTTCCTCCACGCCGGCTGCATCGGCGTCGGGCTGGGCGGCGCGCTCGCCGATCCCAAGCTCGCCGCCGCCGGCCAGTTCGACGAGATCGCGCGCCGCGCGAAGGCCTTCCGCCAGCGCATCAACGACGCCCGGGCGTCGGGGCTGCTGCCCAGGGTCGCGGCGTGAACCCGCGGGTCGCGCCCGCATCCGCCGCGAGCGCGATCCTTTTCGCCCTTGGGATCGTGCTCGGGGCCGTCCTCACAGGCCCGCCCCTGGCCCGGGCGGGGGTCGAGGAGTTCACGACCTTCGGCGTCGAGACGCAGGAACGGGACGACGAGAGCTTCCTCGACCACATCCTCACGCGCGTGCCGCCCGCCTGGCGCGACGATTGGGAGCGCGCGCCGCTGGCGCTCCGATCCTCGCAGGGCTGCCTCACCTCGGGTGAGTGGTACGACGAGACCGATCTCAAGGTGCGCGCGGCGCTCGGGCGGCACGCCTGGATGGGGGTCGCGTTCCGCCAGCACCAGAACGACCGCGTCCGATTCAACTACTCCGAGTTCTCCCTGCACGTCCCGACGCGGTTCGGTACGCCCGGCTTCATGTTCCGCCCCTCGCGCGACAAGTCGAACCAGGATATGGCGCTGATGTGGGACATCGGCGCCGACACCAGCGCGTTCCAGCTCCGCGCCGTGTTCGGGCTCGAGGACGTGTTCAACAACTTCTGGGAGTTCCGACAGGTCGCCATCGACGGGCGCGCCGAGCCCTACGACCGCCACCCGTGGGAACCGGGACTGCGGGTGGTCGTCCGCCGGCCGTGGCTGCGCGCCGAGATCGGCGGGCAGTACCTCACGCCCTCGACCAAGCGGCTCATCATCTCCTACGGCGACCCGAGCCAGGACCACATCTCCACGCTCTGGGGCACGATCGGCTGGGCGTCGGTCGAGGCGCGCGCGCTGGGCATCGAGTGGGAGGCGCGGACCACGAACCACCAAGCCGCGAGCACAGCGCATCCGATCGCGCTGCCCGCGCCCGATGGGCGCGACTTCCGGCGGCAGTGGTCCGCCGAGTTCGCGGCGCGACGTCCCGTCACGCCCCGACTCACCGCCGAGGCGCGCTGGCTCTACCAGACGCGGACCCAGATCCACGGCCCGCCCGTCGAGCCGCCGCGCTTCGAGGCCGTGGACCGCGTGATCCAGGTGGAGACCGTCTGGACGAAATCGCCCGCGCTGGCGTTCCGACTCGGCGGGCTCTACGACCGGATCAGCATCCAGCAGTCGGGCATCACCGCCCCATTCTCGTTCGGCTCGCGTACGGAGTCGCGCGCCTACTTCGGGATCATCGCCCGCTTCGGGGGCGTGAGCCTCCAGGTGGTCGAGGGGCTCGAGCTGGACCGCGAGTCCTACGACGTGTGGGCCGTGCACGACAAGGGGTTCGTGCAGCTGCAGGTGGTGTTCTAGCGTCCCGTCTCCCCGAGCAGGCCATACCACCACCACGCGAGCCGCAGCGCTTCGGGCAGGTCACGGGTGAGGAAGCCCCACGGATCGCGCCGCCACGGCTGGGGCTCGACGTGGTGAATCGCATCCAGGACCACCATGCGCACCGGCTGGTGCGCACGCGCCAACCCGGCCAGCCGATAAGCCTCGCTCGCCGGGAACGTGCCGTCGTCGCCGTCGTGCACCAGGTAGAGCCGTGCCGCGAGGGGAGCGAAGCTCCGCCGGCCCGGGGAGAGCTCCGCCATCCGGCGTTTCAATCCCGAGGGCAGCTGCTCGATCAGTGCCGGGACGTCATCGGGCGGGGCGGTCTCGAACAGGTCGTAGATCAGGCGCCCCTGCGGGCTCAACGAGTCCGCGAGATCGGCGAGCCGCGCGCTGGCGTCGCGGAGGCGGCGCCCCGCCATCGCCTCGAGCACCTGGCCGTCCCGCGGGGCGGTGAGGAACTCCTGATAAGTGCGGAGGAAGACGAGCTGACCGTAGGGCTCCGGCTTCACCACGCGCAGCCGGCCGCGATGGAACGTGCGTCCGGTGGCAAGAAAGCGCAACGCCGTGTCGAGGTCGGCGTACGCGCCGACGCTGGCCAGGAACGGGACGCGCGCAGCGCGGACGGGATCGAGGGCCACCAGCAGACCGATACTCCCGGCGTAGGAGATCCCGAAGAGGCCCGCCCGCCCCTGCGGCGCCAGATCGGGCCGCGCGATCACGGCGTCGAGCGCCACGGCCAGGTCGCGGACGTTGTCGGGATGCGCGCGCAGGGCGCGGAAGGACGGCAGGTCCGGGACCACGACCGGGAATCCGGCGCGCGCGAGCAGCTCGGCGAACGGGGGCACGCGGGGATCGTCCTTGCCCGCTTCGACGAGTCCCGGCACCAGGATCACCGGCACGCGGCCGCCGCCCCGTGCCGGCCGGTAGAGATCGGCGGCGAGCCTGCGGTTCGCGCCTTCGAGCGTGAGCGCGCTGCGGCTCGGCGCCGGCGTCGCGCGCCGCAGCCAGGACTCGGCCCCGGGCCGCCGCAACTCGTCAAGAATCTGAAACGCGAGCGTGAGTCGAGCGACGCGGCCTGAACCCAACGCCCATACCACGCCCGCGGCGAGCAGGACCAGGCTCAACCAGCGAATGCGCATGGGGGTCATGCTACACGGGTGGACGGGCGGGAGTTGTCCAGGTACCGCGGAGCCGGCTTCCACTGTTTCAGTGCCGGGGTGCTCCGCTGCTTCGCCCTGCCCGGCTCGTCACCGTCGCGAAGAATGCCGCGAGTCCCTGCCGATAGACCGGCCCGCTCACCAGGAACGCGTCGTTGTGCCCGCCCTTGAGCTCCACCACGGTGGCCTCGCGCGCCGCCGCGGCGAGCCGCTCGGCGTGGTGGAACGGGAAATACTCATCATCCCGGCTGTGAAGGATGAGGACGGGGGCGCGGACGCGTCCGATCCTCTCCAGCGTGTCGTAGCGGTTGCGGATCACCCAGCGCACAGGCAGGACGGGGAACATGCCCTGCGCCACCTCCGCCAGCGAGGTGAAGGACTCCTCGAGCACCAGTCCGCCCACTTCGGCCTTGGCCGCCAGGTCAGCGGCCACCGCCGAGCCCAGCGATTCCCCGAGGAGCACGATCGCCCGCGGGTCGAGACCGTGCGTGCTGATCAGGTATTCGTAGCCGGCTCGCGCGTCGCGATACGTGCCGGCTTCGTCCGGCCGACCCTCGCTCTCGCCGTAGCCGCGGTAGTCGAGGATCAGCACGTCCACGCCCAGGTTGCGAAGGATCTCGAGCTTGTCCAGCCGGTGCGAGATGTTGCCGGCGTTCCCGTGCAGGAGCAGCACGGTGAGACGCGGACGGAGGGCGCCCGAGTCCGCGTTTGCGGGAATGTGCCAGCCGTGAAGCCTGGTCCCGTCTGCGGCGGTGAAACGAACGTCTTCGAAACGCCAGCCGAGCCGGGCCGGTGTGGCCTCGAGCGCGCGCATCGGCTGGTAGAGCATCCGCGGCTCCATCCAGCGCGCCCAGAGCACGAACAGCGCCGCCACCGCAAGCACCGCGAGCAGGATGGACATCGTGCGCCTCACGCCGCGCGCCGCCGATCGAGCGCGAGGCCCGCGGCCATCGCGTACGCCAGTGCCGCGACGAGAAGCGGAGCGCGCCAGCCCGCCTCGAGTGCCAGCAGTGCCGCGAGCGGCGCCGCGACCACCGAGGCGAATCCGTTCGCCGCCCAGGCCCAGCCGGCGGCTCGCCGGTCGTCGCCGACCCAGGTCCTCCAGCCCACCGGGAACGGCACGCCCATCAGAAAGCCCAGCGGCCCGAGCATCACCAGCGCCGCCACGCCTCGCGCCGGCAGTGGTGCCGGCTCCAGCGCATGGACCACCGCGAGCAAGACGAGCGCCCACGCCGCCAGGACGGCCGCGAGCCCTGCGTTCCATTTCCACGCACCCGCCGACGCCACCCGGTCGGACCACAAGCTCCCCCACCCGGAGAAGACGAGCAGCGAGGTCAGGGCCGCCGCCACTGCGTAAACCGGATGCCCCAGCAGGAGCCCGAGCGGCTGGAGGACCGCGATTTCGGCCGCCATGTAGGCCACGCCGATGGCGCCGAAATAGGCGAGCAGCCGCGCGCGGCGCCCGCCCGGCCCGCCCGGCCCGCCTGGCCAGCCGCCCAGCGTCGCCGGCACCAGCATCGCCAGCCCCGCGAGTACGGCGGAGATCGTCGCGGTAGCGATCAGGGCCACGAAGCCCCACTCCGCAAACGGCAGCAGCCCGCCCCGCTCCCTGAGGAATGCCGGCAGTGACGTCGGGCGCAGAAAGTGATGGGGGTAGGGTCGGGCGTCGGTGACCGGCGCAACGTTGAACGAATAGCCGGAGGCGAACGCCGCGGCCTCGACCGGGCCCGCGGACGCCGCCAGAGCCGCCCGGTAGAGCACCGGCTCGTCCAGCGCGTTCCGCATCGCGGGGGGCGTCACGAGCCCGGGCCACCAGTCGAGGTCGAAGCCGCGGCTGTCCGCCCAGCTCCCGAGGGCCTCGATCTCGCCCGGGTCAAACCCCGAGGGCTTCACCAGGACGGTCACCGTGCCCCAGCTGTGTGAGACCACGAGCGACCGCCCCACCGCGGCGGGCCCGATCCCCCTCAGCGCCTCGACCGCGGTGAGGATCGCGCGCACGCTCGCGCGCGGCGGAGGGGCGAGCCAGCACGTAACGGCGAGCAGGCCATCGGGGCTCAGGTGCCGCAGGTAGTCCCGGTAGGCCTCGACCGTGTGCTGGGGATCCTCGTTGAGGCCGTGCACCCCGGCCGCCGAGCCGCCGAGGGTCCCGCCCGCGCCCAGCGCGATCAGATCGAACCGCTCGCGGGTGCGCGCCACGTAGCCGCGGGCGTCTCCCACCACCCATTCGGCATCATCCGCCGCGGCGCGCGCCAGGCGCACCACCTCGGGATGGAGTTCCACCGCCACCACGCGCTGCGCGCCATGGGCACGCGCGAGGCGCACCTCGGTGTCGCCTCCCGGACCGATCAGCAGCACCCGCTCGCGCTTCCCAAGCGCGTAGGGAATTGCCGTGGGAAGCCAGCCCAGGTGCTGGTCGGGCGCGCGCTGCGGGTCCGCATTCACCGCACCAATGGTCTCGCCGTCCACGAACAGCGCGACCTGCTCCGGGAATGGTCCCTGGTAGGCGAGCGAGAGCCCGGGAGCATGGCGGAACGCGGGCGCCCGCACCGCCACGAGCCAGCCCACCGGGCTCGCGCTCTCGGCGACCCGCCGCGCGTCCGGGTAGGCCTGAATCTGAGGAAGCCCCTTATAGGGGGATACCCGTGGCTCCAGGGGCGGGCGCGCCATCGCCCACGCGGCGGCCACCAGCGCAAGGCCGGCCCATGCGAGGCTTCGCGGTCGCCGACCCGCGC
>JBKJXJ010000328.1:0-4108 GCA_046716125.1 Candidatus Eiseniibacteriota bacterium | reverse complement strand
AGCTGGGTGCCGGCGCCGAAGTTGAACGCGGGCTCGGTCTCGCCCTGCATGATCGAGGAGCCCGCACCGACGGTGAGGAACGGCACCATCTGGCGGCCGGGCAGGATCTCCCACGTGATGTTCAGGTTGTAGAACAGCATGTGGAACTTCTCGGCCTCGAGGGTGAGGCCGAACAGCGACTCGACGATCTCGGCCGGCCGGTTGATGTGCGTGTACGCCAGCCCGACCTCGGCGGTGATGCGGTCGAACACGTAGTACCCGAGCCGGCCCCCGACGACGAACGAGTTGGACTTGCCGTCGAACGCATAGCCGCCGGCGTAGCCGCTCAGGACGTAGGCGCCGGTCCGCGTGTAGGCCTTGGGGTTGGGTCGGAACTCGAGGTCCGAGAGGTCCTCGAACTCCTGGACCAGCGCGGAGTGGATCCACGCCGCCTCGACCTCCGAGAGCCGGATGTTGTACCAGTCGCCGCTCTTGGCGATGACCGGGAAGACCGCGCCCTTGTCGTAGGCGCCCGAGAGCGCGTAGCTGTCGCCCGGCCCGGAGCGGACCACGGTGCGTCCCTCGCCGATGAGGCGCACCTTGCGGAGCTTGAGCATGGGCTGGGCGTTGGGGCCGTTCGGCGCGGACGGCGTGACTGCCGGCACAGGCACCTCGCTCGAGTCGGCCGCGGCGATGAGGGGCGCCTCGGGCCCCAGCGGCTCCGGCATCGGCTCGGGGGCCGACTGTGCGAAGGCGCCCGGCGCGAGGATCAGACCCAGGGCCAGAATCGCGAGTCCTCGGATCATGCAACGCACTCCTTTCATCGCCGGCGGAACTTCCAGGCCAGCTCGCATCGCGCATTCCAGTCGCCGAACGATTCCCGCGCGTAGACGATCGCGTCGCCGGCGCGATGCGCCGTGTCGATCGCCCAGACGCGGGCGTCCACGCCCAGTCCCACCGTCCAGCGCCCCGCGACATGGCGCCGGAGCGCGAGACCGCCGCCGCCGCTCCACGAGCCGACCGGGGCGAGCTCGACGTCGATCGGGCTCGATCCCGGCGGCTGGATCGTGATCCGGTCCGGGTCGTAGCCCAGGTGCAGGCGACCGGCGCCGGCGGTCACCAGCACCTCGGTCCCGAGCACCTCGGCCACGCGGCCTTCGCCAATCCACTCCCAACTTGTCGCGTGGACGGCGGGCGGCTCGCCCAGGTCACCGATCGACTGGGACGACGACGCCCGCCAGACCCGTATCCCGGTGGCCAACGCACCCCGGCCGATCAGGGCCTTGACCCCCCATCCGAGACGGGGGGTCGTGTCCCACTGGTAATCGGCCAATCCCGCGTCGAATTGAGTACTTCCGGTGAGGAGGCCGACCGAGAGCCAGGGCCCGGAAGGGCCGATTTCGACCCCCCCGACGTAGGGGTCCGCGGCGGCTCCCGACGGTGACGCAATGGCGAGCGCCAGGCCGAGGGCCAGGAGGGACAGAGGGGGGGCGCCGAGTCCGTTCGGGCGTCCGGGGGTCATCAGGGGCTTAAGGCCCGGTCACGGTAAGGGCCATGCCGACCGGCAGCACCTGGAACTGCCCGGAGTTGAGGGGCGTCACGACCAGCGAATCGGAGCCGTCCGGCAGCTCGACCTCGGTCCCGGAGGCGAGATAGCACAGCAGGAAGAGCCCGACCGGGGCGCCGCTGGAATCGAGCGCGGCGGGGACGGTGCCCGAGAACGAGAAGTCGAACGGCTGGATGAGATGATCCCAGCCGGTCACGAGCCTGGTGTCGCGCCCGAGCCCGGTCGAGCCGGCGAGGATCTGGTCGATCGTGACCGCCATCGCCTCGCGATCGGCATCGGGATGGACGATCGCGCTCGCCGCCCCCATGCCGGAGGCGGAGCGGAGCTCGGCGACGACCACGCCGGTGAGGATGCGGCGGTAGGTGACGTTGGCCCGGCCGGCGAGCGAGAGGCTGCTGCCTGCGGTCACGACCTGGCCGGGGACGACGCTCGCGCTCGAGATGTCCACGCGCGTCCACTGGTCCTCGATCTTGGGCTCCCAGAGGCAGCCGTTGAGGCTTGCGAGGATCATTGGGATTGCGAGGAGAAACAGTCTCATCGGCGAGCCCGGCCGCGCTGGAACATGGGCCTCCACGGGCGGCCGGTCACCCCCGCATCCTGCGGGGGCGCCCTCTACCCGAGACTCGCTCCGCCATCCGTGGCTCCCGCGAGTCTCGGACGCTCGCCCGTGGAGGCCCATGTTCCAGCGCGGCCTTGAGGACGTGGATGACCGTTCGCCCTCTTGGAGGCCCATGTTCCAACGCGGCCTTGAGCGGGGAAATCTTTCCCCTTCGTGGAGTCCTTTGATCTGTTGCGGCCTAGCGGACAAGGGCGACCCTCCCGGACTCGCGAGCGCCGTTCAGCTCGAAGCGGTAGAAGTAGACGCCGGCGCGGACGAGCTTGCCGTCGTCGTCCCTGCCGTCCCACTCGATCTCGTTCAAGCCGGGGGTGAAGCCTCCGCGCCAGGTGCGGAGGCGGCGGCCGGTGGCGTCGAACATGCCGAGGGTGGCGCGCTCGAGGTCGGCGGCGGGCAGGACCATCGCGATCCGGGTCGAGACCGTCATCGGATTGGGCGAACAACCCATCATGACCGGGCGCTCGGGGAAAGCGACGGCGCTGCCGGTCGCGCGGAAGCGGGTCTGCGCCGCGTCCGAGGGGCCGTTGGCGTAGCTCGAGACCGCGGAGACCTTGAGCACCAGGTCACGGCCGCTGCCGGCGCCGGCGAGATCGCCGGGCGTGAGCGGGACCGTGTGGAGCCCCGCCGCGAGCGCGCCCAGCGAACGGCTCGCCAGCGAGCGTCCGCTCGCCGCGTCCGTGACCTCGAGCCTCACCGCCGCGCGGTCGGTGAGGGTGAAGTGGGCGACCGGCGGGTCGCCGCCCTGCACGACGAGCGCGGAGAGCTCGACGCCCAGCTTCCAGAGGCCGACGCCGCTTCCGTCGGACCACTGATCCACCGAGATGCCGTTGGGCTGGCCGGCGCGGGTGACGCTGCCGTTCCGATGGTCGTGGATGTTGACGAACGGCACATGGAAGCTGCGCGGCCGCGAGAGATCGCCGGTCAGCTCGGCGACCCGCACCAGCGCGGGGCTGAACTTGCTGACGCTCGCCGCGTGGGGCGAGGCCGCATAGACGTTTCCCCACTGGTCGGTGGCGAGCGAGGTGAGGAGGTTGGCCTGATGCTTCGTCTCGCCGATCCAGCGCAGCCGGCTTGCTTCGTGACGCAGGTGGACGATGCGACGGTTGTGCGCATCGGCCACGTACACGTCGCGCGTGTTGACGCCGTCCGTGCGCCCGGCGGTGATCGCCATCGGGCCCGCGAAGCGGCCCACGCCGCTGCCCAGGTCGCCGAGACGGGTGACAAGGCAGACGGCCGAGGCCTCGAGCGCGAGCACAGCGATCCGGTTCCGGCCGGTCTCGGCCACGTAGAGGTAGTCATCACCGGCGACGAACGGCGTCCCGCCGTCCGAGTAGGCGACGTCGTGCGGGGCGCCGAGCCCTGCGATCGCGAACACCGGGGTCAGCGCGATCTCCGCCAGCTCGGTCGTGGCCTGGAGGACGACGATCCGGTCGTTCCCGGTGTCGGCGACGTAGACGCGGTTGCGCTCGTCCACCGCCATGCCGCGCGGCGCGGAGAGCGCGCCCAGCGCGGTGCCCTTGCCATCGTAGGCGAGCAGGCTGCGGCCGCGCTCCCCGTAGACCACCCGGTTCCAGCGCGGATCCGAGACCACCTGGAAGTGCCGCGTCTCGACGTACGGGAAGCGGTCGTAGACGTCCACGTTGGCGATGGTCACAGTGGCGTACGGGTTGGAGAACAGCTCCTTGCCGACCAGCTCCCGGGTCACGCGCCGGTTCAGGACGTCGACGCCGACCTCGGGGGCAAGCGGGGTCTTCTCAAACGTGCCCGCGTACGACGTCCCGATCGGACCCATCGTCAGAACCAACGCCAGCAGCATGGATCGCTTCACGTCGAACTCCTCTCGTCTGTCACCCCGACACCTAGAATCGGAAATCGAGCGCGGTCTCGACGATGTTGGCCGAGTAGTTGTTGTTGTTGAAGTACCGCTCGTAGTTGACCGACAGCCC
>JBKJXJ010000327.1:0-8110 GCA_046716125.1 Candidatus Eiseniibacteriota bacterium | reverse complement strand
GATCCGGGTCTGCTCGTCGCCGGACCGCGCCTCGGAACGGCGTACGCCTATGGCCACGCGGACGAGGAACTGAGCGCCACGCACGAGTCCTTCGAGGCGGTCACGGATGGCTGGACCTACACCGGCGACGCCGCGCCCTCGATCGGGTGGGGGCGGCGCGGGTACGGGCCGACCGATCGTCGCCTCTATGCGTTCGACCCCGGCGTCAACTCGGACGCCTCGGCCATGTCCCCGCCGCTCGTGATCGGGGGACTCGGCCCGTTCACGCTGACCTTCGACCACGCCTATCGGCTCGAGGCGACGTATGACGGCGGCGTCCTCGAGCTCTCGACCAACGACGGCGCGACCTGGACCGACATCGGCGGGCTGATCACCACGGGCGGCTACACCGGCACCATCGTCCCGGGGAGCGCCATCTCCGGTCGGTCCGCGTGGACCGGAACGAGCCCCGGCTATCCGGCGCTCACGCCCGTCACGGTGGACCTCGGCATGGCGTACGCAGGCCAGACCGTGCGCATCCGGTTTCGCGCGGTCACCGACGGTGGCGTCGGCGACGAGGGTTGGAGCGTCGCGTCGCTGATCGTCCAGGACAACCAGGCCCAGGTGTTCCCGAGTCTGATCGGGGAGCCCGGTCCCTGTGGTCCGGTGGCGGTGGGGGACGACGAGCGGCCGACCGAGCTGGCGTTCACCATCACGGGCGAGAATCCCGTCCGCGGTGCGGCGCGGTTCCGGTTTGCGCTGCCTGCCGAGAGCGACGTCGCGCTCGCGATCTACGATGTCTCGGGACGAAGGGTGGCTCAGCTGGCCGCGGGACGGTACGCTGTGGGTGTCCATGCGGTCTCCTGGGAACCGTCTGCGGGCGGAGCGCGCCGCGCCGCCGGCCTCTACTTCGCGCGTCTCACGGCGGGCGGCCGACGGCTGGACCGGCGACTGATCGTGCTGCCGTAGTCCGGCACACCGCGAGCCTCCTGCCGCGAACAGGATCGAGTGCAGAGGTGAACGTACTAGCGGACGATGACAAGCCGTCGCGAGCGGCTGAGCCCGGTCGCCCCGCCGGTGCCGTGATCCGATAGACGGCAGAGGTAGACGCCGGCCGCGACCCCTCGCGCATCCCACGCCACGCTGTGGGCGCCCGCCGGATGCGGCCCATCGGCGAGGACGGCCACCTCGCGACCCTGGAGGTCGAAGATCGCCAGCCGAACGCGCGCCGCCCGGCCCAGCGAGAATGCGAAACGCGCGCTCGAGCGGACGGGGTCCGGGGCGCAGGGCGCGAGCGCCAGCGACGCGGTCGGCTCGGACGTCGCGAGGACGCCGACGACCTCGGCTTTGGCGTCGTAGAGATAGCCCTGGCCGCCGAACGCCGACTCCCACGTGCCGACGAGCGAGGTGAAGTCCGTCATGACCACGAGACCGCTGTCCCGCCACGCCACGAGCGGGGCGATCACGGTGTCGGCGACGGCCGCGAGCCCGCCGGGGGTGGCGAGCGTGGCGGGGTTGATGTTGCAGGAGAAGGTCAGCATCGCGCTCGGCGGGACGATGCCGGACCGGTAAAGGGCGATCAGCTCGGCGATGGTGGCGATCGAATGCTTCCACTGGCCGATCGCGACGATGTTGGCAGCCGGGTCGTGGTCGAAGTAGCGATCGCGATCGCGCGGCCGCCAGACGCCGCTCACCAGCGGATCGATGACGGCGCCGCGATCCTCCTTGAGGTAGCGCAGGAAGTTCTTGCCGTTGGTCGTCGCCCGGAGCGCCGCGTCCTCGTAGAGGAGCGCCGCCTCGAGGATCTTCCAGTCCGGCTGGAGCGTCCACTGGACGCCCGCGCTCCCGGCCAGGCTTGCCATCGCGATCAGGTTCGCGCGATGCGTGAGGTAGTTCTGACGGGACTGCGCCGAGCCCAGGTGACCGCCCGGCGTGTTGTCCTCGACATGGGTGAAGATCACGACGCGGACCGGGGGCACGTCCGCCCGCGCCGGCAATTCGGCGAGCAGCAGGGCTGCGAACAGCGGGGCGACGGCGGCGCCGAGTCGGCGCATGGATCGCTCCTCTCCTGGGGGATGCCGTGACTCCGGGGCTGGCGCGCGGCCAGCGCCGACGCAGGACGAACCACGATCGCGGCATCACAAGGGACGTGCCCCTTCGACGGACGTCGGCGCCGCCGATCGAGCACTTTGGCCTGGGAGGGAGGCGCGAGCACGGAGGAAGTGTGCCCCGCGCGGTTCGACCCCGCATGACAGGTGAACCTCGCGGTACACCTGCCCGGCCCATTCGTGATTCGCGGCCCGCATGTCGTACATTCCGGCGCCATGCGCCTGAACGCCGGTCACAAGCTCGGTCCATACGAGATCATCGCGCCGCTCGGGGCCGGGGGGATGGGGGAGGTGTACCGCGCCCGCGACACGCGCCTCGGTCGCGACGTCGCCATCAAGGTGCTGCCGCAGGACCTGAGCGAAAACGCCGAGGTTCACGCCCGCTTCGAGCGCGAGGCCCGTACCATCTCGAGCCTCAACCACCCCCACATCTGCACGCTTCACGACGTCGGCCGCGAAGGCGATGTCGAGTTCCTGGTCATGGAGCTGGTGGACGGCGAGACGCTCGCCCAGAGGCTGGAGAAGGGCCCGCTCCCGGTCAACGAGGTGCTGCGGCTCGGCATCCAGATCGCCGACGCCCTCGACCGCGCGCATCGCGCCGGCATCATCCACCGCGACTTCAAGCCCGGAAACGTCATGCTGACGCGCTCGGGCGCCAAGCTCATGGACTTCGGTCTCGCCCGGCCGACCGGGATGGGCGGTTCGACTTCCGGCAGTGGTGTGACGATGGCGAACCTGTCGCGGTCGCCGACCATCGCCTCGCCGCTCACCGCCGAGGGCACGATCGTGGGCACCTTCCAGTACATGGCCCCCGAGCAGCTGGAAGGCAAGGAGACGGACGTCCGCAGTGATCTGTGGGCGTTCGGCTGTGTCCTCTACGAGATGGTCACCGGTCGCCGGGCGTTCGAGGGGAAGTCGCAGGCCAGCCTGATCGGCGCGATCATGCACTCGGAACCGTCTGCACTGGCCACCTCAGACCCGGCGATGCCCCCGCAGCTCGACGCGCTCGTGCGCGCGTGCCTGGTCAAGGACGCCGAGGAGCGCATCCAGACCGCGCACGACGTCAAGCTCCAGCTCACGTGGATCGCCCAGGCAGGGTCGCATCCGAGCGTCGCCGCGCCGGTCCTGCCGGCGCGCCGCGGGCCGCGCCGCGAGACCATCGCCTGGGCGGTCGCGGGGGTCGCGATCGTCGCGGCGGGACTCTTCGCGTGGCGCGCGTTGAGTGGCCCCACAGGTCAGGCGGGTGCGGAGCAGATCCGCTTTACCATCCCGGTCCCCGCGTCGATCGTCACCCTCGACATGCCGCGGATCTCGCCCGATGGCCGGCTCGTTGCGTTCTCGGCCCAGGATTCGCTCAACCGCACCATGATCTGGGTGCGGCCGCTCAACTCGCTCGCCGCGAATCCGATTCCCGGCACCGAGGGGACGCGTCCGCCCTTCTGGTCGCCCGACAGCCGCTATCTCGGCTTCATCGCCGACGGCAAGCTCAAGAAGATCGCCGTCGCCGGGGGACCGGCGACGGTGGTGTGTGACGCGCCGAGCGGATCCGACGGATCGTGGGGCAAGGAGGGGGTGATCCTGTTCGACGGGAGCGGCACCGATCCCATTCTGCGCGTCAGTGCGGCCGGGGGTGTGGCCACCCGGGCAGTGGGTGGGGACAGTACCTTTCAGGTCGGCTGGCCGGCCTTCCTGCCCGACGGAAAGCACTTCTTCTATACCAGGATCCCGACGACCGGTCCGCCGGAGATCATGCTCGGAACGCTCGGCGACACGACCGGCCGCGCGCTGCAGATCACCGGCTCGCGTGTCGAGTACTCGGCCGACGGCTACGTGATGTTCGCGCGCGAGCGCACCCTTCTGGCGCAGCGCTTCAGCACCGGGAGCATGAAGCTGCAGGGAGAGCCGTTCCCGGTAGCCGAGGATCTTCCCGTGGCCGGGAACGCCCTCGCCAACTTCACGGTGTCGCGCAATGGCGTGCTGGTCTACCGCTCGACCGGCGATGTCCACAACCGGCTGGTATGGCTCGATCGCAGCGGGCGCGAACTCTCGCAGGTCGCCCCGGCCGCCGATATGCGCGCCCCGGCGATCTCGCCCGACGGGAACCGGATCGCGATCCGCCGCAGCGATGGAGGCAATCTCGACATCTGGATCATCGACCCGGTCCGCGGCACCACCACGCGCTTCACGTTCGATCCCGGACCGGACGGGAACCCGGTCTGGTCACCCGACGGATCGCAGATCGCGTGGACGTCGCAGGAGCGTGATGGCGATGGCGTCTCCGTCAAGTCGGCCAGCGGGTTGGGGAAGAAGGATCTCCTCGCCATGGTGGGCCAGTCGAGCGCGGTCCTGGACTGGTCGCGCGACGGCAATCACATCCTGTATCAGGCCGTGAGCAGCGCGACCGGCCTGGACGTCCTCATGCTGTCGACGTCCCCGGGGGGCAAGCCCGAGGTCTTGCTCCAGACGCCGTTCAACGAGTTGCGGGCGAAGTTCTCGCCGGACCGTCGGTGGATCGCCTACCAATCCAACGAATCGGGCCGTGCCGAGGTCTACGTCGCCTCGGTTGCGGGGGTCGCCGGAAAGTGGCAGGTCTCGACCCGCGGTGGCAGCGATCCGTGCTGGAGCCGCGACGGTCGCGAGCTGTTCTACCTGTCGCCGGATCAGCAGCTCATGTCGGTGGCGGTCACCGGCGGCGAGAGTTTCGAGCCCGGGACCCCTCGGCCGCTCTTCCGCGTCCAGGTCGAACCCGGGTTCCGGCGGAACGTCTACGACGTGTCGCCGGACGGCCAGCGGTTCCTATTCCTGGTCACCGCGGGCGAGATCAACACGCCGATGACGGTAATGGTGAACTGGCGGGCGGGGCCGGAGCGGAAGTAGTGGAAGCGACGGGCGCCGCCGCCGATCTGCGGCGCCTGGGCGGGAGGGATGGCCGGGCCGGTCTCGAAGCCGCTGTTGGAGAGGAGATCGGTCGCGCCCGCGTCCGCGAGCGGTCCGAAGGCGCACGAGATCGCAAGCACGAGCATCGCGTGGTGATGGGCGATGCGCGGCGACGCGGCTAGCGCAGGACGACCGCCTTCATGACCCGTGCCCTGCCGCCCTGGACGAGCCGCACGAGATACACGCCCGAAGGCAGCGATTCGCGCAGCTCGACGCTGTGGTTCCCGGCCGGGAACGACCCGAGGTTGCGGGTCGCGACCCGGCGGCCGGCAAGATCCACCAGCTCGATCGACGCGGCGCCGCCGGCGCCGATGCTCAGGTCGAGCCGCAGCGCGCCGCGTGACGGGTTGGGGCTCACGCGGTGGAGCGCCAGCGCGACCGGCCGCGGGTCGCCGACCGCCGTGACCGAAGCGTTCGCCTCGATGTGAAGGGACGCCGCGCCCAGACTGTCGCCTTCGAATGAGCGCGCCGTGCGGTGACCGCTGCCGGTGATGATGAACGCCATCGCGTTGCCGCTCGCCCACCCGGGGCGGTCCACGATCTCCTGGATCAGCGCCCTGAGGTCGGGCGTGCGCTGATCCGCGCCCTGCGCCCCGATGGAGAGCCAGGGCGGGGGCGACCAGCTCGCGGACGCGCCGGTGCGGGGTCGCGACGAGATGTCGAAGTTCGTCGTCGCGAACGTGACCGGGTCGTCGGCCGCCTGACCGTGGATGAGCAGCTGGGTCGCCCCGCTCTGGATCTCGTCCGCTTCGAACTGGATGTAGGCCCGCGTCACCATGGCGCCCGGGGGAAGCGCCACGCCGGTGAATCGCAATCCGACCTTCTGGACGGTCGGCCCCAGCACCAGCTCGAGATCACCGGTATTGGGCGAGATGGTTCCGGTCGACGTCTCCTCCTGGTCGTCGCTCGGGCTCGCAACGCGCCGGTCGAAGTTCATGGGGCCCTGCGGCGGGGCCGGCAGCACGGTGACATGGACCGGGTCGGTGGCGGTCAAGGTGCCGTCGGATACGGCCAAGCGGAGCATGTAGCTGCCCTCGACCGCGAACGACACGCCGGTGTCCGTCCTGCCCGGGGTATGGAACGCCACCGGGCCGGGGCCGCTGACGACACTCCAGTCGGCGGTGAGCGCCCAGGGCATGGGCAGCCAGTCATCGGTCGCGGTGCCGTCCAGCACGATCGGTACGTTCAGCGTGACGGTCCGGTCGGGGCCGGCGCTCACCACCGGTGCGCAGTTGCCATCCGGGAGCCTCCCGCCATACTCGAACGCGCCCAGGTCCGGTGCGTCGCCCAGGTAGGCTCCGGGCGGGAGGTTCAGCACCGTCTCGCCGGCCCACTCGAAGTAGGCCGTGCCCGCGTCGATGGCCGGCGAAGCGGCAGACAATGTTCCGTCTGAGTTCTCCCGCGGATCGTCACGCATGATGTGCGGATGATCGATGTTGCTGTCTTCGTAATTGACGCCGTTCTCCCAGAACAGGCTGTACGACGCGATCGAGTTGCCGCCCGCGCGCCTGAGCGCGGTCGCCGAGACGCCTTCGAAGATATTGTTGAGCGAGATGAGATTGGCCCCGCCCACGAAGCCGTAGTGCTCGTCGTGGAAGGTGTTGTTGATAAGGTAGATGCGCTCGGCGATCGGCGCCCCGCTGAAGTCCTCGCTGGTGATGCCGTCGGGCATGCAGCCGACGGCGGCGTCGAGGTTGCCGCTGAACAGGTTGTGTTCGATCCGGATCACCCGGTTCGAGGCGTCAGGATAGTCGATGAGCTGGATGCCGTCGCCGCCGTTGTGGGTGATGATGTTGCCGATGAACTCGACGGTGAGGAGGGGGCCGGCGTACGGGTAGAGCCGGAACTCGATTCCGTCCTGGTGGTTGTTGCGGATGGCGTTGCCGATCACCCGCACGTTGGTCCGGCCGTTGATGTCGATCCCGTCGTCGGTGTTCTGTGCGAACACGCTGTTGCGGATAAGGCCGCCCGAGCCGCTCTGATAGTCGATGCCGTCGGCATTCGCGATCAGGCGGCAGAACGCGATGTTGACCACGGAGTAGGCGCGGACGCCGTCCTCGCCGTGCCGGATGGTCAGCCCGATGATCGAGCTGCCGCCCGCGCTCGCGGCGAACTCGAGCACCGCGTTCCCGGCGCACCCGCCACTGTCGCACGGCGCGCCGACCACGCTGTCGATGACCGTCGCCGTGATGTACGTGCTGTCGCCGGAGAGGATGAACCACGACGCCAGCGTGAGGGACTTGCCCTTGATGTGGACGCCGCCGGGGTGGACACCGGGCGCGATGAGGATGGTGTCGCCGCTCGCCGCCGAACTCGCGGCGGCGCGCACGGTCGAGTGCTGGGTGGGGACATGGAGGGTCGCGGCCGGGGCGGGGCGCGAGAATGCCGTTGCCACCACGAGCAGCGCGAAACGCGAGAGCCACCGGGGGGCGGGGCGGTTGTTCATGTGAGTGTGAATTATCGGGGCGCCGATCCCACCCAGGCAAGCTTCTCGCTTGGGGGACTGCGATTCGGGGCTGAAGCGCATGGCAAGTTGGTGGTAAGCTGGCGACCGCCGTGCATTCCGCACGGGCATGCATGGCATCCTGGCGCGTCACGCCGCCCACTCCCCGCGGCCCCACGACGCGAGACACCGTTCCGCCGGTCCGCGACGACTGATCCTCCCCGCGCGTCGTCCGGCACGAAGACTGCCTCCGAAGCGGAAACTCACATCGTCCCGGCCGCGGGAGGGCTCAGCCTTGCGCAACACACCCCGATCGACCCGACGCTCTCTCGCCGCGTTCGCGGAACGGACCGCATGGGCGCCCATCGCGCTCGCGACCCTCGTGCTCACGCTGTCCCCCGGATGGGGCCCGGACCGCGTGGCGTCCACGTCAGGCGGTCTCGCCGACGCGCAGGCCGCCCCGGACGTCATGTCCCCTGCCGCGATCGTCGACCTCAGGAGTGGCGGTCTCTACCATGTGGTGGATCGCTCGCATCCGCTGGCGAGCGACACGGGACCGGGCACCGAGGCGGTGCCGTGGCGGACCATCCTGCACGCCGTCAAGACCGCGCAGGCGGGGGAGACCGTCCTCATCAAGCGCGGG
>JBKJXJ010000326.1:0-2928 GCA_046716125.1 Candidatus Eiseniibacteriota bacterium | reverse complement strand
TCCGCACGCACGGTTTGAAAGGGGGTTCTACCCCGCACCGTGTGACCCACGGTGTCACGTAGGATCTACCAATGCGCGATGTGAGTGAGCCCGAAGTCCGCCGTCTGGTGAGCGAAGCCGTTGATCGCGCCCTCGGACCGCCCTCGGGGCCTACTGCGTCCGGCGTTGCGACCGGCGCCGCGCCGGCCCGCCCCGCCACCTCCGCGGCGCCCCGTCGCGTCGCGATCGGCTCCGATCACGGCGGATTCGAGCTCAAGGAGATCCTGCGCCGGGCGATCGCCGAGGAGACCGACTGGGAGGTCCACGACTGCGGCACGCATTCCGGGGAGGCGGTGGACTACCCGGACTTCGCCGCCGCCGTGGCGCGCGAGGTGGCGAGCGGCCGGTGCGCGCTGGGAGTGGTCGTGGACGCGGCCGGCATCGGCTCGGCGATGGCCGCGAACAAGGTGCCCGGAGTGCGCTGCGCCACCTGTCACGACGATACGACGGTGCTCAACAGCCGCGAGCATAACGACGCGAACATCCTCTCGCTCGGCGCGCGCGTGGTGCATCGCGGGGCCGCGACCCGGATGGTGAAGCTCTTCCTCGGCACGTCGTTCGCCGGCGGCCGCCACGAGCGTCGCGTCCAGAAGATCATGGCCCTCGAGCAGCGCGCGCGTTGAGGATGCCCCGACCCCTGCGCACGACTAGAGAATTGTGATGCGGCTCACCCTCCCGGTCATCCGGCGACTTCCGAAGACCGATATCCATTGCCATCTCGACGGCTGCGTGCGCCCGCGCACGATGATCGAGCTGGCCGAGGCTCAGGGGGTCAAGCTCCCGACCCACAAGCTCGGTGAGCTGACGCGGATCCTGACCGCCGGGAAACGCACCCGCAGCCTCGGGGACTACCTCAGGATCTTCGACATCACGCTCAGCGTCATGCAGCATCGCGATGCGCTCTATCGTGTGGCCTACGAGCTGGCCGAGGACGCGGCCGCCGAGAACGTGCGACACCTCGAGGTGCGCTACTCGCCGATCCTCCACCGCACGCGGCGTCTCAAATGGCCCGACATCATCGAGCCGGTGATCTCCGGACTCGCGGACGCGGGACGTCAGCACCACATGTCCACCGGCACGATCATCTGCGGCATCCGCTCGATGGCCCCCAGGACCTCGCTGCGGCTGGCCGAGCTGGCGGTGGAATACAAGGGCCGCGGCGTACTCGCCTTCGATCTGGCGGGGCAGGAGCGGGACTATCCGGCCAAGGCTCACCGTGCCGCGTTCCAGCTCATCCTGAAGAACAACATCAACTCCACCGTGCACGCGGGGGAGGCCTTCGGGCCGGCCAGTATCGGGCAGGCGCTGCACTACTGTGGCGCACACCGGATCGGGCACGGCACCCGGCTGCGCGAGAACGTGGATCTGCTGCGGTACGTCAACGACCACCGCATCCCGCTCGAGGTGTGCCTGTCCTCGAACGTGCAGACCCGCACGGTCAAGAGCATCAAGGATCACCCGTTCGGCTTCTACTTCAGCCAGGGGCTCAGGGTCACGCTCAACACCGACAGCCGGTTGATCTCCGACACGACGGTCTCGAAGGAGATCCTGCTGGCCGCACGCGCATTCCGCCTCAGCCCCTACGAGGTCAAGCGCATCATCGTGATGGGTTTTAAGAGCGCTTTCCTGCCCTATGCCGAGAAGGCCAGGTTGCTGCGCGAGGTCAACCTCGAGATCGACCGGATATTCATGGACGAGTTCCCGGAGGACTACGACCGCCGCCTGACGAGCTACTGATGCCGGATCGGTTTCGCCTCGGCCGGCGCGAGATCGTCGGCCTCCACGCCGAGATGGTCATCCTGATCGGGCTCCTGTGCTGCGCCGCCTGCGCGCCCGCAGACGCCGCGCCCGCGGCCGACTCGATCCGGTACGCGGTCGCCACCACCGACGTCAACCGCGTCGGCGTCGCGGTCTCCAACTACGGGTTCTTCGGCAACAACTTCAACTCGCGCTCGCCATCGTTCGAGTACCCGCTCGGCTCGGGCTTCGAGCACATGTCGCGCGCCGGGCTCTGGGTGGGGGCCGTGGCGCTCTCCGACACCGGATCGTTCACCGCCGTCTCGAGCGCGATCGTGGACAACATCCAGGGCTCGAACGCGGTGATCGAGACCGAGTTCACTCCGGCCGGGAACACCATCCTCGAGCGTTCGCGCATCGCCAACAGCCGGGTGTTCTCGCCCGACGCGATCTCGGACCAGGACTTCCTCTGCTCCTACTCCGATCAGCCCGGACGCGGACCGTCGGGCAGTCAGCGCGAGCGACACCGGCCGCTCGACCTCCTGGTGTACCAGCAGACGCTCGGCTTCTCGCTCCCGGCGGCCGACGACTTCGTCGTGCTCCGGTTCCTGATCGTCAACCAGGGGCCGCCGCTGCGCGACGCGTACGTGGGACTGTTCGCCCAGCTCGTGAGCGGCAACAAGAACGCCTACAGCGGCTGGCCACCGTCCGCCTCGGGCGGGCCCGGGTCCTGGTACTACAAGGTGTACGCCGACTACGACAGTACGCGGCGGCTCTACCGCGAGCACTACTGCGAGGCACTGCCTTATCCCGGCTCGTGCAATCTCGCGGCCGTCCCGGCGTGGGCGGCGGTCAAGCTGCTGGCGGTGAGTCCGGATTCGGTCGCGGCGAAGACGGTGAGCTTCAACTGGTTCACCCATTCACCGGGGGACACGACGCGCGATGAAGACTTCGAAAAGTACGCGATGCTGAGCAACGGGCTCACGATGAACCCGCACGACTGCCAGCCCGGGGCTTCGAGCTGCTCCCCGATCACGCTGCTCTCGGTCGGCCCGTTCGCCCAGATCGACCCGGGGGACACGGTGACCGTGGACTTCGCATTCATCGGCGGCGGCGACGAGACCGACCTGATCAGGAACGCCGACTTCGCCC
>JBKJXJ010000325.1:0-6937 GCA_046716125.1 Candidatus Eiseniibacteriota bacterium | reverse complement strand
CGGAGCTGCTCGCCGCCGCGGTGGACAAGACCAGGGCCGAGATCGAACTGATGCTGGCGCGGCGCTTCCCGCAGCCGGACGTGCCCACGGTGATCGCCGCTCTCAGCCCGGCGTGCGCGCCCGCCCCATCACCACCACCGGCCTCGGGACCCGAGGGCACAGCCGAACTCGACGTTCGACCGGCCGATTTACCCGCCCCGGGGCGGGTAGAAGTCCCGATTCCGGTTCCCGTCGAGCGCGCGAAGGTGACGCCGACGTCGCCCGGACGCTTCGCCCTGCTGACCCCGCTCCGTCAGGAGACCCATGACCTGCTGCGCGACGTCCAGGACCTGCTCGGACATGACGTTGCACCCGGCGATGTCGATGCGGCGCTCAACTACGCGCTCCGGACCGCGAAGGAGAAGCTCGAACAGCGCAAGTTCGCAGCGACCGAGCAGCCGCGTGCCGGCCGGCCTTCGAAGGCAGATAGCCGGCATATCCCCGACGCCGTCCGCCGTGCGGTGCGGGAACGCGATGGCGGCCGGTGCACACGTTCACGAGCGACACGGGACACCGCTGTGAGGAGCGCAAGGATGTGCAGTACGACCACATCGACCCCTACGCCAAAGGCGGGAAGGCGACCGTGGGCGGGATCCGGCTGCTGTGCCCGGCGCACAACCAATTCGAGGCGGAGCGTGCCTACGGCACCGAGTTCATGCGCCACAAGCGGGATGCGGCCCGGGCAGCTAGGGCATCAGCCCCATCCTGATCGAGTCGGCGAACGCGGCGAAGGCCGCCGAGTCGGGCCCAGAGACCGCGCCCTCCATCTCGACCAGCGAGCGCGCCCGATCGGGATGCCCGAGCCGGAGCAGCGCCCGCGCCCCGATGAGCCGCGCCGTCGCATCGCCGGGCGTGGCGGCGAGGACGCGCTGGGCGACCGAGGCGGCGTCATCCCAGAACCCTCCCAACTCGCACGCTTTGAGATAGAGGACGGGATAGCGCGGATTGGCGGGCTCGCCGTTCATCGCGCGCTGAAGGGCGTCACGCGCCTCGGCATACCGGCCCTGGGTGGTCCGGATCTGCCCGAGGTAGGCCCATTCCCACGAGCCGCCGGGCACCAGCTGGAGCGCCCGCTTGCACGCCGCCGCCGCCAGCTCGGTCTCGCCCAGTTCGGCGTGGGCGATGGCCTGGAACCTCGCCACGAGGGCATCGTCCGGATCGAGACGCTCGGCCTCGGCGAGCGGCGCGAGCGCGTCGCGGTGTCGGCCCATCGTGACCAGATGTCCGCCGAGATTGGCCTGCGGCCACGCCTCGCCCGGACGACGCGCGGCGAAGCGCCGGATGACCGCGAGCAACGAGTCCTCGATCGTCGCGACCGGGGCGGTGGTCGGGACCCGGCGGTAGAGGGCGAAGTAATGCGCGCCTTCCATGATGCGATGGGCCAAAGGGACAAGGCCGGGCAGTGAGACCCCGGAATCGGCCAGGACGGAGAGCTGCTGGAACTGCCCCGTCTCCATCGCCGAGATGAAGAGGTAGTCGGCTCCCGCCCTGTCCGCCTCGGCGAGGAAGTCGGTGAACTTCTCGGTGTAGGGGATCGGGACGTACTCCATCCCCGCGAACCAGGCGACGTGCGGCTTGCGCGCCATAACCCGCTCGCCGGGTCGTCCGACGCCGCGCAGCAGTTCGCCCGCGATCCGGGTCTCCTCGGGCGGGTCGGCGAGGATCCTGCGCGCCTCTCCGAACGCCGCGAACGCCGACAGCACGATGAGCGCCGCCGCCAGGACCGGGCCCGCGAGTCGGAGCCATTCGCGATCCGCGCGTGTCCAGGGCCCCGCGCCCGGCGCCGGAACGAGCCGCGCCCGCAGCAGGAGGCCGAACGTGCCCGAGAGGTAGAACGGGAGCAGATAGAGGAAGAACCGAGGGACATAGAAGACCAGCGTCAGCACCAGGTAGGCGAGCCCGGCGTGGATCGCGAGCGCCCCCCACCCCGGACGACGCCACCACGTGACGATCATCCCGGGAAGGGCCAGCATCCCGATCCAGACCGGCATCAGCTGATGGGCGTCAGCGATCCAGCGGGTCGCGGCGTTGCGGCCGACGTGGAGAGCGAAACGCGCGGGGTCGTGGAGGGCGACGTCGGCGAGCGAGCCGAACACGTTGCCGGTCTGGACCCAGAAGCGGTAGTACCCCATCCCCTTCCCGTACACCTCGTAGGCGACATTGAGGTGGTTCTGGTTGCCCGGGACGACCCCGGTGCTCGAGAGGTGCGCGAACACCCATGCCGCGACCGGGATGGCGAACCCGGCGACATAGGCCACCAGCCGGCGGCCATCGGCGCGGGCGACGAGCATCGCCGCGAACGCGGCGGGCGCCAGGAACACCATGTTGTATCGCGTGAGGTAGGCGAGTCCCGCGACCATGCCGGCGGCCGCGCCGGTACGCCACCCACCGCCCCGGGTCGCGAGGCAGGTCGCCACCAGCCCGAGCGCCAGCGCCGCCAGGTCGGAGCCGGCTTCGATCGTGGTGCGGACGAATACCGGATTCACGAGCAGCGCGATCATCACCGCGAGGCCGGCGAGCGAGCCGAGGAACGCGCGAAACAGAAGGTATGCGGCCGTCGCGGCCGCCCCCGCCGCGGCGACGTTGACGAGCCGGGCGGCGAGGAACTCGTCGCCACCGGTGAAGAAGGAACCCCCCGCGATGAGGAGCGGATAGCCCGGGCCGCGGAACAGGAACGTCCCGGGCGAGATGTGCCCCTGGCGGAGCGCGCGGGCCGCGGGCACGGTGTCGCCCAGCAGGTCGGTCTCGACGCCGTAGAGCGGCGTGGCATGCCAGCGCAGCGTCACCGTGAGAAGCGCCAGGACGACGACCAGCAGGGCGGCGGCCGCCCAGCGGTCGTGGTGTCGCGGCGTCCCGATCATGGCGTGTCCGGTGGTCGCCCGGTCTCCGCTGCCCGCCGCGCGCTCACCCACCGCACGAGCTAGAGTCGCCGCCCCAGGACACCGGCAATGGTGCGGATCTGCCCCACCAGCTCGTCGAACTGCTCCGGGTAGAGCGACTGGGCGCCGTCCGAGAGGGCGTGATCGGGGTCGTGATGGACCTCGATGATGAGTCCGTCCGCCCCGGCGGCGATCGCCGCGCGTGCCATCGGCGCCACCTTGTTGCGGATGCCGGTGCCGTGCGACGGGTCCACGATCACGGGCAGGTGCGAGAGTTCCTTCACCACCGGGATGGCGTTCAGGTCGAGCGTGTTCCGGGTGTAGGTCTCGAACGTCCTGATCCCGCGCTCGCACAGGATGACCTGGGCGTTCCCGTTCGACAGGATGTGCTCGGCGCTCATCAGCCACTCCTCGATCGTGGCCGCGAGTCCGCGCTTGAGCAGGACGGGCTTCTCGACGTGGCCGACCTCCTTCAGGAGCGAGTAGTTCTGCATGTTGCGGGCGCCGATCTGCAGGATGTCGGCGTAGCGGGCGACAAGACCGACCTGCTGCGTGTCCATGACCTCGCTCACCACCGCGAGCCCGTGGGCGTCGGCGGCGCGGCGCAGGAGTTTCAGTCCCTCCTCGCCCAGGCCCTGGAACGAGTAGGGCGAGGTGCGCGGCTTGTACGCGCCGCCGCGCATCACCGTGGCGCCGGCCCGGGCGACGGCCGCGGCGATCGTGAACGCCTGCTGCTCCCCTTCGATCGAGCACGGTCCGGCCATGATGGCCAGCTGCGGGCTGCCGATGGCGCAGCGGCCGACCGAGATGACGGTGTCATGCGGCTGGAACGCGCGGCTCGCGAGCTTGAAGGGCGCCGGGAGCTTGGTGACCGACGCCACGCCGGGCCACGCCGCCACCGCCGACCAATCGACGCCGCCGGGCTCGCCCACCGCCCCGAGCCGCACCTGCCCTTCGTGGTCGGTGCGATGCACCGCCAGTCCGAACATGCGCAGGCGGGTGGCGATGTCGCCCGCCACCGATTCGTTCACTCCGCGTTCGAGGAGCACCAGCATCGCTTGGTCTTACCGCTCGCGGCCGCGGAGCGCGCGCTGGCGCAGCCAGGTGTCCATCAGGGTGATGGCCATCATGGCCTCGGCGACCGGCACCACGCGAGGGCAGATGCACGGGTCGTGGCGGCCCTCGATGGCGATGGTGGTGGTGCGACCCTTCTTCGTCGCGGCCTTCTGCGGCTTGCCGATCGAGGTGGCCGGCCGCACCGCGACGCGGACCACGATCTCGGCCCCGTTGCTGATCCCGCCCGCGATGCCGCCGGCGAAGTTGGTCAGGAACCGCTTGCCGTCGAACACGTCGTTGGTCTTTGAGCCCGAAAGCTCGCACATGCCGAAGCCGCCGCCGATCTCGACCCCCTTGGTGGCCGGGATCGAGAGCATCGCTGCCCCGAGCAGGGCGTCGAGCTTGGACATCGTCGGATCGCCCCATCCCGCGGGCACGCCGCGCGCGACCACCTCGACCACGCCGCCGACCGAGTCCTTCTGGTCGCGGGCGCGCAGGATGACCGCCGCCATCTCGCGCGCCGCCATGGCGTCGGGGCAGCGGACGGGATTCTTCTCGGTCACGGCCCAGTCGCGGCGCAGGGCCTTGACCTCCCCCACCTGGACGGTGCCGCCCACGACGTTCACGCCCACGGTGGCGAGCGCGGCGCGCGCCAGGGCGCCGGCCGCGACCCGGCCCACGGTCTCGCGGCCCGAGGAGCGACCCCCGCCGCGATGATCGCGCAGCCCGTACTTCTGGATGTAGCTGTAGTCGGCGTGCCCGGGCCGGAATACATCCTTCAGCGCGTCATAGTCCTTCGAACGCGCGTCGGTGTTGCGGACCAGCATCGCGATCGGCGTGCCGAGGCTCAGCTCTTCGAACACGCCGGAGAGGATCTCGACCCGGTCAGCCTCGCTGCGCTGCGTGGTGAGCGCGCTCTGGCCCGGCCTGCGGCGGTCGAGCTCGTGCTGGATGGCCGCCGCTTCCACCTTGATACCGGGCGGCATGCCGTCCACGACGACGCCGACCCCGGGGCCGTGCGACTCGCCGAAGGTGGTGACGACGAACAGACGGCCGAACGAAGACGACATCGCTACCGCGCTCGCCGGCGTGGTCGGGGTTTCGCCGCCGAAGCCGCCTTGCGATCGCGCGCCGCCTGGTACGCCGCGATCCCCTTCGCGCGGAAGGCCTCGTGGGCGGCCACCAGGGTCTCGAACTGGTGCAGGTAGTTGGGCCGCATGTCGGCGCGTGCGTCTGCGATCAGCCCCTTGCAGCGGTTCCAGGTCACGATGTCCTCGCCGGTGTGATCGAAGAACAGCCCCGGGTGAAGGACCCCGGTGTTGACCATCGTCCCCACCATCTCCCAGTAGGAGACCGTCATCCGGAAGTGACGGTCCTCCTCGCCATGACTCAGCCAGCGCGCCTTGATGTCGGCCCAGCTCACGGGCTTGAACTCGCTCAGAAACCAGGCGCGGGCCTGCCGCAGCTCAGGCTCGCGACGGATCTCGTAGAGATGGAGGAGCAGCTCGGCGTCGGCGTGCGTGGGCTTGCGCATGGCTCGGGACCTCGGAAAGGGTGGGCGTCGGACGGTCGCGCGCACTCTAGCAAGGGCGGGGCGCGGTTAGAAGCCCGCCGGGTTTCGTGGCGCGCCGGCTGCGGGGGCCCTGCCCGGCTCGCACGCTTCGGGCACCGGGAGTCCCCGGTGCATGACCCGGTGCGAATCCGGGCGGGCACCCTGGTGGGTGCGCCGCCCGGTCCGGCCCTTCAATCCATGGAGAGGGGGGTCAGCTGGCGACGAAGACACCCACGTCGCCGTTAAAGCCGTCGGACGCGGTCGGGAGGCCGGTCGGCGGCGACCATACGCCACCATCCACCCGCACCTGGATCTGGTGAACGCCGGGCGTGAGCCTGATCGCCAGAGCCCAGCGCTGGCCCGTCACGTGGCGGAGCGCACGCGGCTCCCAGGTCGAGAAGTCGCCGATCATCTCGACCGGTCCGGCCGCCTTCACGCGCACCTCGATCACGTACCAGTCCTCGCCGAGATGGCGAAGACTGAACTCGGGAGCGCGCGACCTCATCTCGGCCTGCTCGGCCGCGGCGGCGTTCATCGCGCTGGTGAGCCTGAGCCCGACCGTGGCGCCACGCGACAGCCCGGGCTCGAGCGCAAGCCAGCGTGGTGCGGTGCTCCCGAGCGTCGCGTAGAGCGCGAGCCGCGGCCGCAACGCGACATCGAAGGAAGCCTGCATCCAGCGACGCGGCGTGAAGGACCGGTTGAACGTGACCCCGGCGACAGACTCGACGCCGAGCCTCCCGTGCTCCCACCTCCCGCTGACGAGCGCGGAGGTCGAGCGGACGAGGCGATCGTCGAACGCGGTGCGATGCGGGGCCGGGAGCGTGTCCAACCGTGTCGGATCGGTGGCGGGATCCGGAGGCAGCACGGTCATGATCCGGGCGTGCTCGTTCGTCTGCTGGAGCGAGAGCGCGAGCGCCACCTCGCCGGGGGCGGCCCAGGCGCCGAGCCCCAGCTCGACCGCGGCCGGCTCCTGCGCGCGGGCGAGGGAACGCTCGAACGCCGCCCCCAGCCAGACGCCATGGCCGGCGCCTCCATGGCGCAGCCGGCCCTCGCTGCGCACGGCGCGTCGATCGAACGCAGCGCCACGGTCGAGCATGAGGAGGCTGCTGCGAGCGTCGAGCGCCATCTGCCGAGTCAGGCCGATTCGCAGCGTGCCGGTCCCGCGGCTGCCATAGGTCCTTGCGCCGTTCACGAACGTCGCGCCTCCGACGACATCGCCCCTCGCCATGAGGATGGGCAACGAGCCCTGCCGCGTTGGCGTCGCGTTCGTGCCCAGCCGTTGCGTGGCGCCGGGGCTGCCGCTCACCGCCGGGCGCCGATCGCCGCCCGGCGCGCGCAGTCGAGGGGCCCATTTTCGGGCCCGCATCATGGCCGCGCTGGCCGGCGTCATGCCGCGGGCGATGTCCTGCTC
>JBKJXJ010000324.1:0-3768 GCA_046716125.1 Candidatus Eiseniibacteriota bacterium | reverse complement strand
TTCCTTCGGCGAGGGCGGCCCGCTTCAGGTCGGCGAGGAACTCGTCCTCGCGGACGGTCCGCTCGGCGACGTAGCGGAAGTGGGCTTCGGTGACCAGCGTCGATATCTCGGACACGGTGCCTCCGATGGGTGGCCGGGCGCTCAGCGCCGGGGCTCGCGGGCGCGGAACTGGACGGCGCCCACGTGGGCGACCACGAACGTGAGCACCACCATGCCGGCGACATTATGGATCGCGGATAGCGCCACAGGGTAGCGCACCGCGCCACCGCTCGTCTCGACGATTCGTTCCTGCCACCAGAACGCCGCCAGCCACAGCCCGGAGAGGTTGACCAGCGCCATGGACGAAGCGGCGATCATACCAAGCGCGTGATGGAGCTGCGCTCGCACGGGCCGCACCCGCCGCCAGTGTCCCCACTGGTAGATGGCATAGAGCGCGGTGAGGAGCGCGCCGACGACGACGTGGAGTGCTTCGCCGGGCGTCGTCCCCGAGACCAGCCGTGCGACGAAGAGGATGAGGCCGCCCACGGCCTCGAACGCCAGGAGCGTCCAGAGCGCCAGGAGCAACGGCGCGCGCAGCCGGCGCGCCTGGGCGTCCGCCGGCGAACGGGGGAGAGGCTCGCCCAATGTCAGACGAGGTAGCGCAACACGAACAGCACCTCGCCGGAGCCGACGCTCACCACCCACACCACGAGAAATGCCCAGGTGAGTGCCGGGCGATCACGGAAGTAGAAGCGCCCCGCCCGCTGGTCCTGCCACGCGAACACCGCCAGGATGACGAATGCGAGGAAGGCCAGCAGCGAGATCATGCCGTGGGCGGCGAAGAAGATCTTCATCGCCGGCGAGATGACGTCGGCTCCGGTGGACGCGCGCGAGGCGCGATTCGCCATGTAAACCACGTTGACGAATGCTTCGAACAGCGCCACGCCGATGAACAACGGCAGCGGGAACGGCCGCCGCGTCCAGTTGAGCCGCACCATGTAGAAGACCGCGGCGGTCACGAACAGCTCGCTGATGGCGGAGAAGATACTGAAGGGCGGGATGGACACTCAGCTCGTGTGCCCGGCGGTCCGATCCAGCACCTCGCGCAGCTTGCCTGCGAGGTCGCGGATCCGATAGGGCTTGGCCAGGAAGCCGACGGCGCCCGCTGCCACCCATGAGGACTGGTTCTGCACCGTGGCGTAACCGCTGGCGATCAGCACCGGCAGGTTGGGGCGGAAGCTGCGGATCGCGCGCAGCACCTTCTCGCCCGAGAGCCCGGGCATCGTGAGGTCGAGCACGACGAGGTCCACGTGCGGTTCGCCCACCCTGAGGATCTCGAGGGCCTGCTCGCCGCTCTCCACCGCCACGACGTCGAAGCCGCGCTGGCGAAGCCCGGTCCGCGCCAGCGCCCTTAAGCCCGGTTCGTCGTCCACGACCAGGATGGTCTCGTGGCCGCGCGCGGAGTCCGCCTCGGGCGTGATGACCGGCATGCTCGTGCGTCGCTCGGCCGGGAACGTGACCTCGAAGGTGGTGCGGTCGGTTTCGACGTGCTCCACGAGGAAGCCGCCATGGGCGCGGGCGATGTCCTCGGCGATCGTGAGCGCCAGCCCGGCCGTCCCCTCGCCGGGCGGGGACGGTGGCGGAGTCATGGAGGTGAGCGGACGAGGGCCCTGCGGCGGGCCGAAGCCGGCGACGATCTCCAGCGCCACCACACGGCGCACCAGCCCCTCGGTGTCGGGAAGCTCCGCGGGCAGCGTCTGGTCGAACGCCCGGGTCGAGAGGCGCAGCGTGCTGCCCGGGTGCAATCGCTCCCGCACCTCCTGGACCAGATTGACCACCAGCTGCTGCAGGAGCAGCGGGTCGCCGAGCAGCGTCGGCAAGGCGGGCTCGAGGTTGACGGTGATCGAGATCCCGGGATCGATGGCGCTCCGCACGAGCTGGTAGGAGTCCTCGATGACCCGGTTCAGACTCACCGGCGACCGCTCGAAGCGCGCGCTGCGGCTGAATGCCAGCAGCGCCGCCGTCAGGTTGGAGGCGCGATCGGCGGCCTGGGCGATCTGCTCCAGGCTCGAGCGCCGCGGATCGTCGGCGGGGGCCTGCTCGAGCAGCAGTGACGAGAATCCCAGGATGGTGCCGAGCAGGTTGTTGAAGTCGTGGGCGACGCCGCCCGCGAGACGTCCCATGCTCTCCATCTTCTGGGAGTGGGTGAGCTGGCGCTGCATCTGCGACGCGGTCGTCACATCCTCGACCGTGACCATGCGGCCGACGACCTGGCCCAGCTCGTCGCGCAGCGGGCCCGCGTAGCGGTGGAGCACGCGCACCGGGTCGGTCAGCTCGACGACGTCGTCACGCACCTCGTCGGAGAGCAGGCGGCGGTCGAACTCGGACTCGTTGCCCGCTCCGTAGGCGAGCTGGCGCAGCGCCTCGGGCGCGGAGGAGAGGGGCGTGCCCGGCTTGATCGGCGCGTCGAGGCGCATCATCTCGGAGAGCCGGCGGTTGGAGACCGCCACCTCGGGACCGTCCTCGCCGGGGCGCACGACCAGCACGCCCGAGGAGACTGCTTCCAGCGTGTGCCTGAGGTTGGCCTGGGTCGAGCGCAGCGTCTGCTCGAGTGCGCGCTGGGCGCCGAGATCCTCGATGAACCCTTCGCAGCGGCCTACCCAGCCACGCTCGTCCGCCACCGGGACGACGCGGCTCACGAGGTAGGGGAGGTCGCGGTGGTCGCGGTGCAGGCCGGTGAAATGGATCTCGAACGGCCGGCCGGCCGCGATCCCGACGCGGAACTCGCCGCGCACGCGCTCACGGTCGGCCGGATGCACCAGCTCGTCCCAGAGCTCGGGCCGGTGGCGGAAGTCCGCCGGCTGATAGCCGAACACCCGCTCGACCGACGCGCTTACCTCGATGAGCCGCTCCTCGGGGATCGCCATCGCCCAGCACACGGCAGGCAGCGCGTCGAAGATCGCCCGGTGCAGCGCATCGGCGGAGTGGAGCGACGCCCGCGCCCGCAGCATGGCGGTGGTGTCGCGAAGGTGGATGAGCGTGCGCGATCCGGGGAGCGCCACCGCTTCGATCCGGGCCTGGATCGGCTGCCCCTCGCTGTCGGTGATCGCGACCTCGTCCACCACCGGCGAGGGGTCGGTCTTGAGGCGCTGCGGGATGCTGGCGGCGGTGAGCAGCCGGGCGAGCAGGTCCGCTTCGAGTGCGGCCGTGCCGCGCAGGCGTTCGGGTCGCGTGTGGAGGAACCGGGCGGCCGCGGGGTTGGCGGCGAGGATCCGCAGCGTCCCATCGAGGATCACCATCGGGTCCTCGGACGACTCGAAGAACGCGCCGAAGTTCTCGTCGCCGGTGGCCGGCCGCGTCGGGTTCGAGCCCCGGGCCGGGGCGAAGTGACGGACGCCGCCGGTCCAGGCCAGCAGGACCACGGGCAGCAGGGAGAAGCGGTGGATGCCGCTGAACATGGACGTCCTCACTGGCACGGTCCGAAGACGCGATCCGCAATCGGATCCGGACCTCATGCTTCCACCGGCCGGGGAGCCGGTCAAGTGGCGTTTCCCGGGCATCATCGCCCCTTGGGGCCCCGGCCGGCTTCCCCGCGTCCGGCGGGGAGCCTTATGATGTGCGCCCGCGGCGCCCGGCGCTCCACCTGAGTCCCGAGGAACAATCCCCGATGAATATTCGCCCGGAATCTGCCGATATCGTCAACAGCCCGCGTCAGCAGCCGCGACTCCCCCCCGGACAGGTCCGGACGGACAAGTGGCCGGTGCTTCATCATGGTTCGATTCCGCGGGT
>JBKJXJ010000323.1:0-6877 GCA_046716125.1 Candidatus Eiseniibacteriota bacterium | reverse complement strand
TGACTACAGTCACGGCTGCGTGCGTGTCGAAGAGGCGATCGCGCTCGCCGACTCGCTGCTGCGACCGGTGCTGGGCGACAGAACCAACGTGGACAGCCTGGCCGCGAGGGGCAACTGGCGCCGGGTGAGGATGCAGCAGCAGGTGCCGGTCCACTTCCTCTACTGGACGGCCTGGGCCGACTCGGCCGGCCGGGTGTGCTTCCGGGACGACATCTACGGGCTCGACGCCCGGCTCGATCAGGGGCTGCGCGCACGGACCCCGGCGCAGCTCACGCTCAATCCGGGTGTGGAGATGTCGCCCTACTGGCTGGCGGCCGAAGCGCGAGCGCGCGCGGTGATCGAGCGCGCCCGCACCGCGGGAGCCGTGCGCAAGAACTGAGCTACGACCGCCGCCGCGCCCCCGGGCCCGGCCGCATGAAGTCCTCCTCCGGATCGGCCTCGCGCCTTCCGGCCTCGTCCATTGCGCGGTTGAGCGCGGCCTTGCGGTCGGGATCGTCCGTCACGGACTCGATGATCTTCTTCAACGCCTCGACGTGCGCCACCCGCAGCGCCTCGCCCGGCTTGACGTCGAGGTCGGGCTTGACGCCGATCCCCTCCCAGTTGGTCTTGGTCACCGGGTTCACCGCGCGCCCGGTCGGGATGAACACCATGAAGTGCTCGTGCACCCTGACCATCCCGCCCGGATGGGCGCCGCCGCCGGTCGTCGCGCCGACGATGGTGCCGAGCTTGTGGGTCTGGATGTCGTAGGCGAACTCCTCGGCCGCGGAGAACGTGCGCTGGCTGGTGAGCACGTAGACCGGCTTGCCGTTGAGCCGCGGGCCCGGGACGTAGGGATTGGTCCAGAACTGGAGTGTCTGGTCGCCCTCGCGCTGGTAGAAGGTGTTGAACATCAGCCGGTCGCCGGGCTCGGTCAGATAGGTGAGGAGCGTGGCGATCATCTCCGGGCTGCCGCCGCCGTTGCGGCGCAGATCCACGATGAGCGCGTCGACGTTGCCGAGGAAGTTCATCGCCGCGATCGCGGTCGCCTGCGCTTCGGGGGAGCCCGCGAACTGGCGCAGGTCGAGGTAGCCGACGTTGCCCTGCAGGCGCTCGACCCGCTCGAACCCGTGGTTCGTCCGCCGCCCCATCTCGCGCCTGCGCTGGAGCTCGGCCTCGGGCGGGGGACCATTCGCGGACCGGGGCGGGACCGGCTGGTGGCGATAATTTACGCGCAGGTGCAAGTCGTGCGTCGCCGCCCGCAGGTGCGAGGTGAGCGAGTCTGAGAGTTCTTGAGCACTCGTGATGCGGTCGTATTCGCGCGAGGCGAGCCGCTTCCGCAGCGCGCGTGAGGTCTCGCGTCCCTTGTCCGGGAACACGTAGAGCCGCTCGATCCGCTCGGCGAGTGTGTCCACCACCGCCTTGCGCATCGCGGCGTCCACCTTCATGTCGGGCTGTTCGGGGGCCGGGCCCTGGGCCGCGACCGTGAGCGGGAACAGGGTGGCGAAACCGAGGAGCGACAGCAGATGGCGAATTCTCATGGAATCCTCCGGGATGGAGCGGGGTGGGAGCGTGTGGAGCGATGTGGACGCGGGGGCGCGGGGACCCCCTGAACGAGGAGCGCGGCGACCGCGCGGGCGCGCCGCTCGATCTCGGCGCGCCGGCCGAGCTCGGCGACGCTCAAACTGCAGGGCAGGAGCGCGTTGGTCGCGGTGATAAGGGCGGCCGCGGTGGAGCGTGCCTCGTTTGTGCCCGCGGCGCCGGCCCGGCGGGCGTCCCGAGCTCGGCCAGCAGCCCGTCCACCATGCGGTCGATGCAGGAGAGCGCAACGTCCTCCTTGCTGGAGAACGCCAGGTACACGGTGCCCTTGCCGATCCCGGCCTCGGCGGCGATATCGTCCACGGTCATCTTGCGATAGCCGTAACGCGCCAGCAGGCGGTCGGTGGCATCGAGGACACGGGACCGCAGGTCGGATGGGGGGGCGTTCGCCCGCATGGGGATCTCGTGGTTGAGGGAGGACGGTTGACCGGATTCGACTTCTGGTCACTATGACGGATGTGGGGGGAAATGGGTTGCACCGGGCCGGGGCTCAGGTACGATGCCCGCCCGTCGGAGGCGCGGCGGCGTCACCGTAACGCGGGAGGCCGTTTGAGCGTCGAGATCACCGTCGGCCCGGACCTGATCCGGGTCATTTTCGCCGGGATGCTGACCGGCAAGGACCTGGTCCATGCCGCGTCCAGGGCGGACGAGATCGAGCGCGACCTCGACCCGCCGCCGAGCCCCGCCGGTTCCGCGCTCAGCCCACCGACCGCCGGCTGACCGTGGTCGCGACTCTGGCGGGCGGCTGCTTCTGGTGCCTCGAGGCGGTGTTCGAGCAACTCCGGGGCGTCGAGCACGTGGTCTCTGGCTATACCGGCGGCGCGCCCGCGAATCCCACGTACAAGCAGGTGTGCACCGGCACCACCGGGCACGCGGAAGTGGTCCAGGTGACGTTCGATCCCACCATCCTGAGCTATCGGGACCTGCTCGAGATCTTCTTCGCCTTCCACGATCCGACGACCCCCGACCGCCAGGGCCACGATCAGGGCACCCAGTACCGGTCGGCGATCTTCTTCCATTCGCCTGACCAGCAGCGGGTGGCCGCCGAGGTCATCGCCGAGCTTGCTCGCCAGAAGGTGTTCGACGATCCGATCGTCACGGAGGTGGCGCCGCTGACCCAGTTCTATCCGGCCGAGGGCTACCACCAGGGCTACTACCGGGGGAACTCGGAGCAGCCCTACTGCCGGGCGACCATCACGCCCAAGGTCTCGAAGCTCCGAGCCAGGTATGGCGCGCGGCTCAAGACCGAGACCCCGCCCGCCAAGGCCTGAGGGGAAGACGATGCTGCGGTCCCTCGGGCTCATCTTCGGTGTGCTGCTCGCGGCCTCACCGGCGTCCGCGCAGCCCGCCATGGTGCAGGACTCGACGCTCGACAACCTCGTCCATGCGCCGGGCTACGTGACCGCCGCGCCCGGGGCGCTCGGCGCCGTGGTCGAGCGGGGCAAGGGGCCGGTGCCCATGGTGATGGTGTCGGGGTTCGGCGTCGGAGCCTCGGCGTTCGAGGGATTCATGGGGCGCAACGCCGAACGCTATCGGATGTTCGCCGTGACGCTGCCGGGCTTCGAGGGCACCGCGGCACCGCCGATGCCGCCGCCGGGCACGAGCTACGGCGATCAGACCTGGACGCGCGCGGCGGCGGAAGCCGTGGCCGACCTCATCCGCGCGCGGAAGTTGGATCGGCCGGTGCTGGTCGGGCACTCGCTCAACGGCACGCAGGTGGCCATGCGCGTCGCCGTCGATCACCCGGAGCTGGTGCGGGCGGTCGTGCTGCTCGCCGGCTCGCCCCGGTTCGAGCCGGTCGCCACCTCGCGCTCGTGGCCCAAGAACCTCTCGATCAAACAGAAAGTGCAGGGCGTGGACATGAACTTCGCGCCCCGCTGGTTCAAGACCGTCACCCGCGAGACGTGGGTGTCGAGCAACTTCAAGGCGACCGACTACTCGGTGGATTCGCTGCTCGGGAAGCGCTTCGCGGACCTCGCCAACGCGCCGCCCCTGCCGGTGCTTGTTCGCTACTTGTGCGAGTACCACGCCTCGGACGGCTGGCTGGACGTGACGCGCCTGGAGCGCCCAATGCTGGTCCTCCAACCGCAGTTCACCGCGAACCTGCGCGCCGACTCGACGCGCAGCTACCTGCAGGGATTCTTCGTCGAGCCGTGGCGGGGCCACGTTGATGTCGGGGGTCGGGCCGAAGGGCTGGAGGTGGAGAACGCCGGCATCCTGGTCATGGAGGATCAGCCGGCCTTCGTGGACCGCCGAATCGCGGAGTTCATCAAGCGCTTCGAGAAGTGACCGGAGAGCCTTCGTATGGCCGCGACGCGCAGCGTGATGACCTACACGCACGTGCCCAACCGCGGCGGGCACGGCGTGCGCGCCCCCTGGATGGCAAGGCGTGAGCAGCGCCGGTCGCGCTACCGCGTGCGATCCGCGACGTCTCCGGATACCGGACAGCCGGCCGATGGGCGGTGTTTCGTTCTGGTGGCGGGGTGGCGCCCTGTTCGGCTTCGGGCAGTTCGGAAAAACGTGGCGGGGATCGATGCGGTACCGGGATACGCTGGGCTGGCTACTTTGAGTTAGGCCGCGAGTCAGGTGCATCGTATGAGCACGGCACAGGAACTTCAGAACGACCTAATCATCCTCGAGCCCGCCTCCGAGGCGAACGTCGACATTCTTGTCCGCTGGACTCTTGATCCCGTTGCTCAAGGCCGCTTCAAGCGGGTCCCCGAGATCAGTGCCGCTCACCTTCGTGACCTGTTCCTCCATGAGCCGTCGCGGGAGTACTTTGTGATCCGACTCGTGTCCGACGGCACCCCTGTGGGGCGCCTCTACTGGCGGGCGTGGCGTTTCACCCCGGATCCTGACCTGATCGACTGGGAGCTCAACATCCTCCTTGCGGAACCTGGTGTTCGTGGCCGCGGGCTTGGTTCCGCTTCTCAGGAGCTGGCGGTTCAGCACCTGCTTGGTCGACCGTCGACGGGCAGCGTGTTTGCCTATACCGCCGCGGAGAACCACGCTGAACGCCGCGCTCTGCAGAAGGCCGGTCTGCACGAGTTGGGGCCGCTTCCGCATCCGCGCTACCCGGTTCCGATTCCGGAAGGAAGGTGGCTCGTGTACTCGACCGGGGCTCAGACGGGCACGCGTCCGGCCTAACAGGCGCGTGAACCTGTCGGGCCGGACTGGCTCGTGCGGTGCCCACGCGGCGACGCGCGAGTCCGGCCCGCAGGTTACGCGCGGCGTTGCGTGGACATTCTCGCAGGGGTGGGTGTCGTGCAGATGTTAGGTTCAGTGGCCAAGCTCCCGAGGAGGCATCGTTGTTGAATGCCACGAATCAAGGGTATTCCTGGGCCGTATCGATTCTTCTTCACGAGTTTCGACTGTAGTGAGCCCGCACATGTGCACGTCGAGCACGAAAGCGCCACTTGCAAGTTCCGGCTTGAGCCACTCGGACTTGCCCGCAGCCACGGTTTCGGTGCGCGCGAGCTGAACGTTATTCGCCGAATCATCGCGACCCACCGCGCCGCGATACTGGAGGCATGGCATGAGCACTGCGGCTGAGTTCACAGGCGATCCGAGAATCCAAGGCGTCCGTGTCACGGAGGATGAGATCGTCGCGCATCTTGTCGATGGGCGGGTCATCAGCGTCCCACTTGCGTGGTCTTGGCGGCTGTCCGAGGCGACGCCCAAACAGCGGGCCAACTTCCGTCTTGTTGGCACAGGCCAAGGAGTGCATTGGCCTGACGTGGACGAGGACATCAGCGTCGAGGGAATGCTGCACGGCGTTCCAGCTCGCCCACCGAAACCGAAACGAGGAGGCACAGGCGCAGGCATCGTGCGTGATCGCAAGCCACCTAACAACCGATTGCAGCGGACGGCGCCGAAGCGCCGCCGCTGAACCGGAGCCTTAGACGCCTGGAGGCGAACACATGGCGTTCTGGCCACGGTTAAAGCAGCTCGTTGGAGGCAAGAAATCGACGCCGCCGGCGAGTGATGCACTCTCAGGAGTTCATTGGGTCTCTGGCGACGATAACCCCTTCGGCGTGGACCTCCTTGACTGTCGAAGCTTCTCCCAGTCGATGCTCGCCGTGACGCAGGATTCAACAGTTGCTGAGAGCTACGCCACCCTCCGTGGTTCGAGCGGCGAGCAGTACCGTGGTCGTGCCCCCGAGGACTCGAGGGCGTGCGACTGCGACCTGCACTATCCGCATAAAGGAGACACCCGCGATGGGCCCATCTTCAAGGCCGAGGCCATGGAGGACAAATGGGACATCTATCTCTACGATGGCGACCTGTACTTTGCGAGAAGCTGGACAGGCGAGCTGGAGTACCGGGCGCACATTGTGTTTCATGACGATGGGGCGACAGTTGTCGGCGTTGACGCGCGGAGAACACTTGTCGAGAGCGACCCAGCCTATCCGATCGCCGCGGTGGACTATTTGATCCGAAGCCATCTCTATCGACTTGCTGTACCCCATCCATTGCCGAAGTCCGTTGGTCAGGACCCGCGCGAGCTTGCCCTGTTCTCTTTCTCGCAATATGGCAGATTCGGGCTGTTCGGCACCTTTGCCTACACGACGCGACTGCAACTACCAGCGAAGGAGCACACCGGTGAGCCTGACGTCTAACCACAGCATGCAACTGCCGACGCTGCGCGCCGCAGCTGATGCTGGGCGTTAGGCCACTTCACGGAGGACAGCATGGCACGTTTCGGAGTGTGGCTCCGTGGGCTGGTTGGGAAAACGGAACGAATCCCTGATCCCTCGCGGCCGCACGTGCGTACCCGACCCAGGGGGCCGCAATCGTTCGCCGAGGACAACAACGACTTTGCGCTCGCGATGTACGGGCAATTGCGGCAGCAGCCCGGGAACCTGTTCTTCTCTCCGTTCAGTATTCGAACTGCCCTTGCCATGACCCAGGCCGGAGCCAGGGACGAGACCGCAGCGCAGATGAGAGAGGCCCTCTGCATCTCGTCCTCGGACGAGCCGCTGCACGTCGCCTTCGGCGAGACCGTCCAGCGGCTCAACGCGGCTGGTGGCCGAGATTTCGAGATCGCCGTCGCGAACTCGCTCTGGGGACAGGAGGGAGCGCCGCTCCAGCCCGAATTCCTCAGCCTGATCGCCCGACACTACCGCGGCGCCATGAACCTCGTCGATTTCCGTCGCAACGCCGAGGCTGCACGCGTGACGGTGAACCAGTGGGTCGAAGACAAGACGAGGCAGAAGATCCGGGAACTCATTCCCTCAGGCGGCCTGGACGCCGACACGCGTCTGGTCCTGGTGAACGCCGTCTACTTCAAGGGGATGTGGGT
>JBKJXJ010000322.1:0-5654 GCA_046716125.1 Candidatus Eiseniibacteriota bacterium | reverse complement strand
GCGGCTGCTGGCCCAGCGCTTCCCGCGGCCGGACGTGCCGACCCGGATCCTGCCGATCCCGGCACCCCCGCCTGTCCTGCCGATCGAACTGCCTTCGAGGTCGGTCGAGGAGGCTCAGCCTTGCGGCGCCGAACTGACTTTAAAGTCAGTTGGCATGACGATTCCTGATCATTTGGAGTTGACTTCAGGGTTGGTTCCGGCGCCGCCCGTCCCTGCACCCGTGGAGGACCGTCCGACGATGAAGCCCTTGGCGCCGGGACGTTTCGACCTGCATTGCACTATCGATGAGGAGACCCACGACGCCCTGCGCTACGCCCAGGAGCTGCTCAGCCACGAGGTGCCTTCCGGAGACGTCCCGCAGGTGCTGAAGCTGGCGATCAAGGCGCTCATCCCGCAGCTCGAGAAGCACCGGTTCTCGGCGACGATACGGCCGCGCCCTCGCCCGGGACGCCGGCCTGAAGACCCGCGCTCCGTTCCCGCGGACGTTCAGCGCGCGGTCTGGCAGCGCGATGACGGCCAGTGCACGTTCGTGAGCGAGGACGGGCATCGATGCCAGGAGCGCAAGTTCGTCGAGCTCGATCACATCGAGGTGGTCGCGCGCGGCGGCGAGGCGACGGAGTCCAACCTGCGACTCCTGTGCTGGGCGCACAATCAGTATCAGGCGGAGCGCACGTTCGGCGCCGAGTTCATGCGCCACAAGCGAATCGCGGCGGCGGAGGCGCGTTGTGGTCGCGCGTCACCTGCCTCGGCGTGACGCCCCCGCCGTCGCGTTGCGCCTCGACGGGGGACACCATAGACTCCACTCCATCGCCGCGAGGTCCAGGGCCGCACGGTTCCCAACCCTCCATCAGGAGTATCCCGCTTGGCTTCCCGCCCCCGCACCCTTGGTGAGCTCAAGGCCGCCGGCCATAGCACCCGCACCGTCAAGCAGGAACTGCGCGCCAACCTCATCGCCCGTCTGCGTTCCCGGAAGCCGCTCTTCCCCGGCATCGTCGGATACGAGCACACGGTCGAACCCCAGATCGTCAACGCCATCTTGTCGCACCACGATTTCATCCTGCTTGGCCTGCGCGGTCAGGCGAAGACGCGGTTACTGCGCGCACTGGCGCAGTTCCTGGATGAATGGATCCCGGCCATCGAGGGGTGCCCGCTGCACAGCGATCCCCTCCACCCGCTCACGCATCACGCGCGAGTGATGATCGAGGCGCGCGGCGACGATACGCCGATCGAGTGGATCGCGCGCGAGGCGCGTTACCAGGAGAAGCTCGCCACCCCGGACGTCACGATCGCCGACCTGATCGGCGACATCGATCCCATCAAGGCGGCGACGCTCAAGCTGGACTACTCGGACGAGCGCGTCATCCACTACGGCATCATCCCGCGCACGAATCGCGGGATCTTCGCCATCAACGAGCTCCCGGACCTTCAGCCGCGCATCCAGGTCGGCCTGCTGAACATCCTCGAGGAGAAGGATTTCCAGATCCGCGGCTTCCCGGTGCGGATGCCGCTCGATATCCAGGTCGTGTTCTCGGCCAATCCCGAGGATTACACCAACCGCGGCAATATCATCACCCCGCTGCGCGACCGCATCAGCTCGCAGATCGTCACGCACTACCCGACGACGCGCGAACAGGGCATCGCCATCACCGCTCAGGAGTCGTGGGTCGAGCGCGACGGTGGCGTCAAGGTCATGATCCCGCCGTTCATGCGCGAACTGGTGGAGGAGGTCGCCATCCAGGCGCGCCGGAGCGAGTACGTGGACCAGAACTCGGGGGTCTCGGCGCGGCTGCCGATCGCGCTGATCGAGAATCTCGTATCCAACGCCGAGCGCCGCGGACTCGTGACCGGGGAGGAGCGGGTGTGGGCCCGGGTGTGCGACCTCCAGCAGGCGGTCTCGGCGGTGAGCGGGAAGGTGGAGTTGGTGCTTGAGGGGGAACAGGAAGGGGCGATGAACGTCGCCCGCGTGCTGCTCGGGCGCGGCGTGAAGGCGCTCTTCGCCCAGCGGTTCCCCGACGCCTACAAGCCCAAACGCGCCCGCGGGGGGGCGCGCGCCTCGGCCCGGCCATCGGTCCAGGCGGGCCAGGAAGCGGAGGGCGCCGAGGCCGAGCCGGCGTCGTCGGAGTACCGGCCCATCCTCGAGTGGTTCGCGAGCGGGAATCACGTCGCAGTCTCGGACGACATGCCCCAGGTCGAGTTCGCGAAAGCGCTCGCCGGGGTGAAGGGACTCGAGCGTCTGGCGGCAAAGCACCTGGAGCCCGCCTCGCCCGAGGAAGCGGCGGTGGCGATGGAGTTGGTGCTGGAGGGCCTGCACCAGAACTCGATCCTCTCGCGCGAGCGTGGCGAGGGCGCGACCACCTCTTATAAGGACATGCTGAAGAGCATGCTGAGCGGGTTCGCGGCGGAGGACTAGGAGTGGGCCGGCATGGGCATCTTCGTCACCGTGGTGCTGGTGATCATCCTCCTGAGTCTGTTCGGGAGGTTGTCTCCGAAGCGCGGCCGAGCGGATCAGCCCGTCTGGACTCTGCCCGCGATCACCAACGAGCTGGATCGGCTGGAGACCCTGCTCCTCAAGGGTGAGAGCCAGTTCGCCGCCGAGATCCTCAACCAGCTCGAGCCGGAGGTGGCCAGGATCCAGGGCCCCGACGGCAACCTGCTTCGGGCGCGGCAGCGTCTTTCGGCCGCGGACTTCTTCGCGTGGACGGCCCGCCCGGACGTGGCGAAGCCACATCTCGAGATGGCGCTGGTCGAGATCGACGGCGTGACCGACGCCGACCTCGCGCTCGAGCTGCGCACTCGCGCCGAGGCATCCCTGGGCCTGCTCGCGACGGTCCAGGGACCGGACCCGCTGCTCATCGCAAAGGCGCGTGAGGCGCTCGAGCGCGAGCCGCGCATGCGGCGTCCTGAAGTGGTGATGCGATTGACGTGGGTCGCCCACCGCCTGGCGTTGATCGAGCACCAACAGGGGCGCTGGCGGGAAGCTCGAGCGCTGTTCGAGCGGTCGGTCGCGGTCGGCCGGCGTCTCGGCCGGCCGGGGGAGGACGCCCCCACGACCTCGTGGGATACCGGCGCCCGCGAACTGTTCTGGTCGCACGGACGCAAGGCGGCCTCCGAGGCGGCCCGGGATCTGGCGGTCGTGCTCCAGTCGCTCGGGGATCGAGAAGGCACGATGCGCTGGTTCGACGAGGCCGTGGCGCTCGTGGAAGGCGGGACGCTGCCGCTCGCGCGCCTGCGACTGGCGCAGGCGCTCGTCGAGCGTGCGACGAACGAACCGGTGGACGCGTTCACCGGGATCGCGGGCCACGAGGCGCTGTTCGGTCGCGCGGTCGAGGTGGCACTCTCCTGCGACACGGACGAGGGCAGGGCGGCGGCGTGCGTGGCGGAGATCGCCCGATCGCACCTGTACCCGCCGCTCGGGCTGACGGAAAAACGGATCGAGCACCTGCGACGCGCCATGGAACTGGCCGGTGAGCCGTCGGATCCCGCGGCTGGCTTCAACCGGACCTACCTGCAGCTCTCGCTCGGGTTCGCTCTCGAGGATCAGGGCGATCGCGCGGCGGCCATCGAAGAGCTCGATCGCGCGGTGGGGCAGGGCCGTCTCCATCCCGACCCCAACGTGAGGAGGTTCGCTGCCCAGTCGGCCTATCGGCTGCATCAGCTCTACTTCGAAGAAGCGCGTCTCGCGGACGGGCGCCGCTGCGTCGAGATGCTCGAGGAGATTGCGCCCGCTCTGGTGCCGGAGGAGCGGCCGACCTTCGCCGGGATGACGGCGCACAGCCGCGGCATCCAGCACATGCTGGAGGACCGTCCGGACGAGGCCCGGCGCGCGTTCGAGCAGGCAGAGGCCATCGCCCGTCAGGCGGGCTCCGGGGTCCTGTCACGCGCGGTCGCGATGGACCAGGGTCGCCTCGAGCTGCGCCTGGAACGCCCGGCCGATGCGTTGCCGCACTTGCGCCGGGCGCTCGAGACGGTCGTGCCCGGGATCGACGGACCGGAGAATCAGGGACGGCTGGCCGACATCCGCTTGAGCCTTGCGAACGCCTACCTCATGCTGGACCAGCGGGCCGAGGCGTTGGGCGAGTGCTGGCAGGCATTCGAGACCGGACGAGGTGCGGGGAGTGCGGGTGGCCGCGAGATCGCGGCCGTCGCGGCGATGCATCTGGGAGAGGCCGCCGAAGATGAGCCGGCCGAACGACGCCGGTACTACGAGGCGTCGTCCCGGCTGGGACGGTTGTGCGGCCGGCCGCGCGGACGTGAAGTGGCGGACATCGTGGACGCGCGATTGCGCGAGACGTCGGACTGAGGTCGGATCATGCGCTTCGACTACTCCAGATGGCAGGGCCCGCGCCCCGAGGATCTCCAGTTCATCAAGCAGCTCATGGAGATCTACCGCAACCTGCTGCTCCAGACCGGCGGCGACGTGGACGAAGCGCTGCGCTGGATGGAGCACTTCGGTGAGCAGTACGGCTTCTTCAACGAGAAGTTCGGGATCGAGGACTTCAAGAAGCTGCTCGAAGACACCGGCGAGGCGCAGCGCACGCCGCAGGGATTCCAGATCACGCCGAAGGGTGAGAAGCGCATCCGGCAGGATTCGCTGAACGAGATCTTCACGTCGCTCGACGCCGGCGGCCCCGGCGATCATCGCACCCCGGTCGCGGGCAAGGGCGGCGAGCGGCTGTCAGAGACCCGCGCTTACCAGTTCGGCGCCAACCTCACCGACCTCGATCCCCTGACGACGATGAGCAACGTGGTCAAGAACCACGGCATCGACGATCTGCAGGTGACCGAAGACGATCTCGCGGTGTACGAGACCGAGCATCTGTCCGCGTGCGCGACGGTGCTGATGGTGGACATCAGCCACAGCATGATTCTCTACGGCGAGGATCGGATCACGCCGGCGAAGAAGATCGCGCTCGCCCTCACCCAGCTCATCCAGACGCGTTATCCCAAGGACACGCTCGACGTGGTGCTGTTCGGGGACGACGCGATGCAGGTGCCGCTCAAGGAGCTGGTGAAGATCCAGGCCGGCCCGTACCACACCAACACGCGCGCCGGAATCCAGCTGGCGCGGCGCATCCTCGAGTCTCGGCGCGGCGTGAACAAGCAGATCTTCATGATCACCGACGGCAAGCCGTCGGCGATCCGCGAGTTCGGCAAGCTCTACAAGAACCCGTTCGGCCTCGACCCCAAGATCGTGAACAAGACGCTCGAAGAGGCGTCCTACTGCCGCAAGAAGAAGATCACGATCACGACGTTCATGCTCGCCACCGACGCGCCGCTGCTCGACTTCGTGCGCAGACTGTCGGCGTTGAACCACGGGCGCATCTACGAGACGGATCCCAACAACCTCGGGGCGTACGTGTTCCGGGACTTCGTGCGGAATAGGCGCAAACGCCTACACTAGTCGGGGTTGCGGTGGTCCAAGGCGTTCGTATCTTGCCGCCACGCTGATTCGACCTGTACTGGCTACGATCGCGTCCGTATCCTCAATGCGACGACGCTCCATCCTCAGCCGTGGAGTTCGCTCATTGGCGGTCTACAGCCACCCCGATTCATGGCTTGCCCCGGAGGTCTTTCGGGGATCGGAGGTCGCATGCAGCTCGAAGCAGACCGTCCAAGGCATTTCTCCCTCCTCGCCCGTGCTCTCGCGCTTTCGC
>JBKJXJ010000321.1:0-6445 GCA_046716125.1 Candidatus Eiseniibacteriota bacterium | reverse complement strand
CTCGTAGTGCTCTTCCATCGTGCGGGCGCTGATGCCGGTCAGCTCTCGGATGCTGGCGAACTTCTTGGGCTCGAGCTTGGGGAATGCCATGGCAAACCTCCTTAAGGTCGCAGGGCGATGGGGCGCCGCCCGAATCGGCCATGTTTCGGGGAAGACCGGGAAAGGTAGACCCCGCTTCCGCCCCTGTCAACCGCCGTCGCGAGGGCGCTTGCGCGTCGCGCGCGCGCCGGTGATCTGTCCCGCGCGGATCGAATCGTGCAGCGCCTGGACGCGGACACCGCTGATCTCGCAGGTCATATCCGAGGCCCGGCAGCCGGCGAGTGTGTAGTCGCATCCGCAGGTGCACTGCTGGGAGTTCGCCAGCCGCAGGAAGAGCTCGAGCCTCGCCGCGTCGAGGTCGGACACTTCCACCCCGCGCACCTCATCGAGCCACCGCTGCTTGAAGGCGGTCGAGTCGATCGGCTCCGTCTGATGCAGCGCCTGATCGATGGCCTGCCCGGTGGGCTCATCGATCGCGACCGGCGCCTGCGGCCGAGACGGACGTGTCTGCTGCCACGCGATGGCGATGCCCACCGCCAGCGCGACGAGCGCGACCAACGCGATCCATGGGGCCCGGCCAGCCTGGGGATTGGGCGACGGCATGAGTGCGAGTGTACACGCGGCGGTAGCGGACGGCACCGCAGCCGGGCATTGCCGAATGAGCGGATGCCCTCTAGCATCCCGGTCCACGTCACGCACGGAGGTGCCGGTGAGCTGGATCTCGATGACCACGCCCGCGGAAGCGCCTGACATGCTGCGCGCCATCTACGAACGCATCCGCGCGCGCTCGAGCGCCGGCCGGGTGGCGAACGTCTGGCAGGCGCAGGGACGCGATCCCGTGACGCTGGCCGCGACGTTCGAGCTCTACCGCACGCTCATGGACGATCCCGCGCCGCTCACCCACGCCCAGGCGGAGCTGATCGCCCTCGTCGTCTCGGCGACCAACGGCTGCGCGTATTGCGGCGGGCACCTGGGTCCGCGAGTCGCGCACGCGCTGGGCGACGAGGCGCCCGCACGGGCGGTCGCGCGCGACTACCGCGAGGCCAACCTCGCCGCCCGCGACCGCGTCCTGCTGGACGCGGCGGTGGCCCTGACCTGCGAGCCCTGCGAGCGCAAGGCGGAGGACATCGAGCGCCTGCGCGAGTACGGCTTCGACGACGCTGCGGTGCTGCGCATGACGGAGATCGCGTCGTTCTACAACCTGATCAACCGCATCGTCTGCGCGCTGGGCGTGACGCTCGAGGACGACGTCGCGCCGTGGGAGTTCGGCGCGCAGAGGTAGCGGCGCCGGGTTTCGCCCGACCTACTTCCGGTCCGCCTCGAACACCGTCTTCCCCGCGACGACCGTCCACGTCACCCTCGCCTTCGGGATGTCGTCGGGCGGTCCACCGATGACGTCGCGGTCCACGACGACGAAATCGGCGAGCCTGCCCGCCTCGAGCGTGCCGAGATCGGCTTCGCGGAACGCCAGCCATGCGCCGGTGGCGGTGAAGCTCCTGAGCGCCTCGACCGGCGTCATGCGCTGGTCCGGGAACCACCCCGCCTTCGGGAGCCGTCCGTCCAGATCGCAGCGGGTGATCGCGGCATACAGTCCGAGCATGGGGTTCGCGCTCTCGACCGGGAAGTCGCTGCCGCTCGCGCGCGGCACGCCCGCCGCCATGAAGTCGCGCCAGCGATAGCCCCAGCGGACACGCTCGGGGCCGAGCCGCCCCTCGGCCCACGGGCCATCCGACGTCGCGTGGGTGGGCTGCATCGAGGAGACCACCCCCAGCCGGGCGAACCGGGCGATGTCGTCGGGCCGGACGATCTGCGCGTGCTCGACCGCCCAGCGCGCCTCGGATCGCGATCGTCCGCCGAACGCCGCCTCGAACACATCCAGCGTCCCGTGATTGGCCGAGTCGCCGATCGCGTGGACGCGCACCTGCACGCCTTTCTCCAGCGCCCGTTTGGCGAGCGACCGCAGCCGCTCGAGCGGAAACGTCGCGAGCCCGAGCCGGGGCGGGTCATCGCTGTACGGCGCGCCGAGCAGCGCCCCGCGCGAGCCGAGCGCGCCGTCCGCGACCACCTTGATGGCGCGCAGGCTCAGCCGGTCGCCCGGCGTGGCGCCACGGACCAGCAGGCTGTCGGCCAGCTCTCCTCCGGCGCGCGCCATGGCGGCGATCCGGATCGGGAACGTCCCGCGCGCGAGCAGCGCCCGGTACGCGGTCCACTCCGCCTCGCCGATCCCGGCATCGTGCACCATCGTGAGCCCGAGCCGCGCGCACTCGCGCATCGCTTCGAGCAGCCGGCGCTCGCGCTCGTCCTGGGTGATCGGCGGGATGATCGAGTTCACGAGCGAGGCGGCGTTGTCCACCAGCACGCCGGTGGGCTCGCCCGAAGGGCCGTGCAGGATCGCTCCCCCGGGCGGGTCCTTGGTGTCACGCGTGATGCCGGCGAGCTCAAGCGCCTTGCGGTTGACCAGCGCCGCGTGACCGTCGATGCGCGTGAGGCGGACCGGATGATCGGGGACGGCGCGAGAGAGCGCCGCGTGGTCGGGCATCGCGGTCTCGGGCCAGTCGTTCTGATCCCAGCCCCGGCCCAGGATCCACCCGCCGGCCGGAATCGTCTTCGCCCGCTCCACCACCCGCGCGATCACCGCGTCGTAGCTGGTCGTGCCGACCACGTCCACGTCGCTCAGCCGGGTGCCGAACCCCAGCATGTGGCCGTGCGAGTCGATCAGGCCGGGGAGCACCGTCTTCCCCCCGAGATCCACGACCCGCGTGCCGGGTCCGACGAGCCGCCGCACGGCGGCATCGTCACCTACCGCGACGATGCGATCTTCGCGCACCGCCATCGCCCGCGCGCGCGTCTGCGCGGCGGCCGCGGTATGGATGTCGGCGTTCACGACCACGAGCGTGGCCGGGGACGTGGCATCGGCGGCCAGGGCGAGCGTCAGCGCGGCGAACAGGCTCAGCATGCGGGCCTCCCGTCCTGCGCGTGCGCGGCGTGCGGCTGGCACGTCATCACGCGCGGTCCAGCGTCTCCTGGTAGATCGCGACCAGCCCCTCGAGATGCCGCTGCGGGTCGCCCTTTGTCGCCACCCGCTCGCGCCCCGCCTCGCCCCATCGGGTCGCGGCGGCATCGATCAGCGCGCGCTCCACCGCCTCCCCCAGCGCGTCGGCGTCGCCCGGCGGCACCAGCAACCCCGTGACCTCGTGTTCCACCAGCTCGGGGATCGCGCCGATCGCCGACGCGACCACCGGGCGCCGGTCGAGCAGCGCCTCGGCCGCGGCATAGCAGTAGGTCTCGTAGAACAGCGAGGGCACCACGACCACCGCCGCGGCGGCCCGCAGCGGTGCCAGCGTCGCGGCGTCGAGGTGGCCCAGCAACCTCAGGTTGCGCGCCGATCGCGCCTCGGCCGCGAGCCAGCCGTCGAGCGGGCCTTCGCCCGCCACCAGCACCGGAATGGGCGCCAGGCGCATCGCGAGCTCGGGCAACAGGCGCACGCCCTTCTCGAGCGACGTCCGCCCCGAGAAGAACACATAGGGCCCGGCCGACCGACCGGTCTCCAGGGACGCCGGGGCCGGGGCGGCCGGTTCGACCCCGTGCGACAGCAGTCGCAGGTCGTCGCGGGCGACCCCGTGCTCGGCCACCTTCTCGAGCACGAAGCGCGACGGGGCGATCCAGCGTCGCACCGAGCGGTAGGCGCCCGCGGCGTCGTGGGCGTACGCCTCGATCATCGCCACCGCGCTCTTCGCGCGCGAGTCCTGCACGCATCCGGTGACCAGCGCCCGCCAGTGCTGGCCGCCGCGGCAGCGCTCGCAGGGTCTGCCATTCGCGAACAGGATGCGGTTCGTGCACCAGGGCTTGTAGTCGTGGAGCGTCATGACGACCGGAACGCCCGCGCGCTCGAGCGGCCGCAGGAACGACGGCGTCAGGTAGCGGCTGGGGGCGTGGACGTGGGCGATGTCCGGGCGCGCCTCGGCGAGCAGCCCCGCCATCGCCCGCGCCGCCGGCTTCGACCAGAGCGCGCGTGGAAGCTGGGACAGCAGGCGGCCGGGCGGTGCGCCCTCGCCGAAATCGGCCGCCGGGGCGAAGTGTCGGGCGGTCGGGCTGGGCAGGTTGCGCGCGTCCTCGGTCGCGAAGTGGAGCACCTCGTGACCGGCGGCCCCGAGCCAGCGCGCCTCGTCGAGGTAGGTGCGCTCGACGCCGCCGCGCAGGTAGTGGAAGGCGTTGATCATGAGGACGCGCACGGGGGCTCCCGATGAGTCAGGCGGTGGGCACGACCGCGAACTCCACCAGCGCCGCGCCGACGCCGGGGCTCGATTCGTAGCAGCCGACCACGCCGGGAGCGTCGTGCTCGAGGAATCCGCGCAGCACATCGAGGTGGCGCAGCCCCGCCTGCGGCTGGACGCGCTCGTCTTCGCCGGGCTCGCGATGTCCCACCGTCGCCCAGGCGCCGCTCCGGATGGCTTCGAGCACGCGCTCGTCGAAGTCGCGGGCCTCGGGGAGCGCGCGGCCCAGACTCCACGCGTGCTGATTGTCCGAGAGCAGCCCGCCGACCACGAACGCGATGCGCTCCGGCCGGGACTCGAGCGTGTGGCGAAGCACCGTCCCCCACGCCCTGCACTCCTCGGGCGAGCGGTCGGCCAGCGAGAGCGGCACCACGGGAGCGGCGGGCGAAGGGAGCAGGAAGTGGAGCGGCACCGTCACCCCGCTGTCCACCCCACGGGTCGTGGCCGCGACACGGATCCCGGCCTTGTGCCCGGCCTCGACCAGCGCACGCGCGAGCTCGGGATGGCCTTCGCAATCGTAGCGGACCTCGACGCCGAATCCCGGATAGTCGGTCAACGTGCGATGGCGCCGGCCGGCGTCCACCAGGAAAGGTCCCTCAGAGACCCAGCGCGCGCTCAACGCCACGACGATCTGCGGCGACTCGGCCAGCAATCGCGCCGACTGCGCTTCGAGGGCCACCAGCATCTCGGTGCGGTGGTGGCGGTGCTCGTCGACGAGGAGCGTGGGCAGGGTCGGAACGAGCAACGCGCGGGAGGTCAGCATGCCGTGATCGCGGCCTAGTGGTGCCGGATGCGGATCTCGCCGCCACTCACGCGCGCTGCCGCCCGCTCGTTCACGGCGCCCACCGCGACCCCGGCCGTCTTCGCCGCGCCGAGCAGCTCGGCGGGCAGCGGGAACATCACGCGCTCCTCGAGCAGACGGAATTCCTCGACCTTGTAGTCGCCCAGTTCGCACACGCGCTTGACGCAGTCCATCACGACGCGCTCGGGTGTCGAGGCGCCGGCGGTGATGCCGAGGTCGCCGGTCAGCCAGGAGGCGTCGATGTCCTCGGCGGCTTCGATCAGGTGGGCCTGCGCGCCGAGGCTTGCGGCGACCTCGACCAGCCGGTTGGCGTTGCTGCTGGTCGGCGCCCCCACGACCAGCACGATGCCGCAGCGCCGCGCGAGCTCCTTGACCGCGTCCTGTCTATTCTGGGTCGCGTAGCAGATGTCGGCCTTGGCCGGCTCGTGCACCGCGGGATAGCGGCGCTTGAGCGCCTCGACGATCGTGCGCACGTCATCCACCGAGAGGGTGGTCTGGGTGATGTAGGCGACCCGCGCGGGATCGGGCAGGTCGAGCTTCTCGACGTCGGCGACCGACTGCACGAGGACGATCGCGTCCGGAGCCTCACCCATCGTCCCCTCGACCTCGACGTGGCCGCGATGGCCGATGAGGACGATGCTGTAGCCTTGCTTCGCGTACCGCAGCGCCTCGAGGTGGACCTTGGTCACCAGCGGGCAGGTGGCGTCCAGGGTGCGCAGGCCCCGGTCCTTCGCTTCACGGCGGATCGCCGGCGAGATGCCATGCGCGGAGAAGATGACCACCGCCCCCGGCGGCACCTCGGAGAGCTCGTCCACGAACACGGCCCCGCGGCCGCGCAGATCGTCCACGACGTGGCGATTGTGGACGATCTCGTGTCGCACGTAAACCGGCGCCCCGTAGACCTCGAGCGCGATGTCGACGATGTCGATCGCGCGATCAACGCCGGCGCAGAAACCGCGCGGGGCGGCGAGGAACAGGGTGCGAGTCGGCTGGGTCATCGGCGGACTCTAACGAATGGTGTAGCGGCGAGCAATGCGCGGCATCCATGCGCGGCATCCATTGACGCTTCGCGCCACCGTCGCTAGCATCATCGGCCGCTGTGACTCCCCGTCGCGCCCGCCCCGCGAGGTCCCGGTCCGCCCCCATGTCCACGCCTGACGCAAGCGCACGGCCTCCTGGTGGGTTCGCCGCCCTGGCCGCGCTGGGGATGGCGCTGCGCCTGCTCCTGATCTGGAGCGGCTGGCTCGATCCGCTGCTCCCCACCGACGACGCCTACTACTACTTCACGATCGCGCGGAACGCGGTCACCGGGGGCGACGTCTCGTTCGAC
>JBKJXJ010000320.1:0-2741 GCA_046716125.1 Candidatus Eiseniibacteriota bacterium | reverse complement strand
GCGCGATGTAGAGGTTGTAGCGCTGGCTCTGCCCGTGGATCGCATCGGAGATGCGCAGCGTCAGGTAGACCCCGAGGCCGGCGAGCAGGGCGCCGGGGAGCGCCACGCCCAGTCCGATGATCCCGAGCACGCGGCGGCTGAAACGGGAGATCGGCATGACGGTCGCAGCCTAGCGGGTGGCCCGACGGGCGGCAACGGGGTGGACGTGCGGCGTGTGCTCCATGGTCGAGCCTCTCCAGGCGCCCGGCAGACGGCCCGGGACCTTCCTATCCTAAGGGCATGTCGAAGGGCCGGCCCTGGTGGCGGGACCGGCCCTTCGTGCCCGCCGTCCGGCCCGCGATGCGGGTCGGGTCGGCGTCGATCAACTCCTGCGGGTCAGCTCTTGACGCGCGTCGCCACCTTGTCGTCGGCCATGGCGTGGATCTTGGCGACCACCGACGGGTCGGTCGAGGTGACCAGCGTGAGCGAGCCGCCTTCGATGTTGACGACCTCTCGGGTGAGCTTGCCGCTCGCCATGGCGCCGCGCATCGTCTTGCACTCGGCGCACAGGCGGGTCTTCTCGCCGGCGGAGGCGAAGCGGATGATGCGCTCGGCCCGGCGGGAGACCGCCGCCTGCACCGCGCTCACCGTGCGCGGGGAGTCGGCCGTGTAGACGTACATGATGCCGTTCTTGAGCCGGACCGCCTGGCGGTGGGCGCCGGCGGCGTCGAGCTGCCCGCTGCAGTCCGCCATGTCCACGCAGGCTTCGCAGTCGGCGTGACCGCTCGTCGCCGCCATGCTCGCCATGCCGTGCCCGCTGCACGACCCGGCCGAGGCCGAAGACGCCTTGGTGCCCTTGGACCCGCAGCTGCCGTTGGAGCCGGCCAGGTAGATCGTGTTCGACGTCGCCGGGCGGTTCGCCGCGGTCGAGGTGCCCTTGGCGGAGCCGGCCTTCGCCGCGCCGCAGTGGTCGGCCTCGTTCGCAGAGACGAACGCCGCGGAGACCTTGGTGCCCTTGGCGGCGCAGCTGCCGTGCGCGGCGGCGGTCGAGGCGTTGGCCTTGCAGGCCGCCATCATCTCAGGCGTGCACTTGGCCGCCATCTCGGCCGAGCACGCGGCGCCCTTGGAAGACGCGGCAACGGCGGTCACCTTGGTCGCCGCGGAGGCGGTGGCCTTGGTGCACTTGTGGTTGTCGCATGCCGACGAGGAGGTCGCCCAGCCGGCGAGGAGGGTCAGTGCGAACGCGGCGCAGAGGATTCGAGCAACTCTCATCGGTCCACCTCCGAAGGTCGGGCGGTCGCCTCGGTGGCGCCGCTATGGCTGGGTTATCGGCCTGACCGCCACAGAGGTTGTCAGCGGCACCCCGCAGGCATGTCACCGAACTGCAAAAAAGTGGTTCATTCTGGCCTGCACAGGCGGGCCGGAGGCCCCCTGAATAGGCGCCGAGCGGGCCCCAGGGCCTGTTCGGGACACCGCCTCGTTGACGGGCGCAGGCCGCGTGCGTAACGTGCCGCGCACCCCACGCCCCCTCATGCCAAAACGCAAGACACGCCTGCCCAAATACGCGCCCCGGGTACTCGGCCTGGTGGCGGCCATCGCCCTCGGCGCCTTCCTCATCGGCGAATCGGTGCGCGCGATCCGCTCCGACGCCGGCCGCCTGGCGATCGCCCGCACGGTGGGCCTGGGCGACCGCGGGGACCTCCTGCGTATCGTCGGGAAACAGATCCGACTCGGGCTCACCTCGGTCAATGTCCGGCGCGACAGCATCGTCGAGTCCACGCCCGAGCGCGGGGCGGCGCCGATCCGCTGGCGCGTGGGGCTGCGCTCGGACGCCTCGCTCATCCAGGCGAACTACGCCGTGACGCGCGCCCTCGAAGAGCGCGGCGCCATGGTGCTGGAGGGCAGCGAGCGCTGGACCGACGATGGCGCGCTCGTCCTGCGGCTGCTGGTCGGCCTGCCGCGCCGCGCGACCCACGAGGTCCTGCTGGTGCGCGGGACCGCGCCGGTCGGTGAGGCGACCGAGCCCGCCCGCCTGGCGCTGGTGATGTACGGGTTCGGCGAGGACGCCGCGGCCGCCGATTCGTTCTTCGCGCTGCGCGCGCCGTTCGCGGTCGCGGTGGTGCCCGGCGGCAAGGGGGGCGACCGCACGCTGGAGCGCGCCCGCGACCGCCAGCGCGAGGTGGTGCTCCACCTGCCGCTCGAGCCCATCAACTACCCGCGGATCAATCCCGGCCCGGGGACGATCCTGGTCTCGATGAGCCCGCGGCGCATCGCCTCGACCGTGCGCCGCCACCTCGGCCGCGCCGGCGCGGTGACCGCGGTCGCCAACCACATGGGCTCGCTCGCCACCCAGGACATGACCGTCATGACCGCGCTCTACAGCGAGCTCAAGCGACGGAACGTCGCGTTCCTGCACATGACCCCGGCGCCCGGGGCGGTGTGCAAGCCGCTGGCGGCCGACATGGGGATCAACTACGAGGAGCCCGACGAGGTGGTGGATCGCGAGACCCGGTCCGACGTGAAGGCGCTCGACCGGCGCTGGAACGAGGTGCTAAAGGAGGCGCGCACGCGCGGCCGCCTGTTGGTGATGATGCGCGCCACGCCGCTGACGAAGCGCTGGCAGACGCAGGGGCTCTCTGCGAAGCGGCTCGGCGGCGTGGACATCGTGCCGCTCTCCGCGCTGCTCGAAAAACCGGGGGCGCTGTAGCCCGTGGCGATGCGGCGGTGGAGCGAAGTCCGACTTCAGCTCCGGCCCCCTCATC
>JBKJXJ010000319.1:0-2836 GCA_046716125.1 Candidatus Eiseniibacteriota bacterium | reverse complement strand
CGATGCGCAGGGCAACCTCGCGATGGTCATCGAACCGCTCGACGTCGAGGGACTGCTGCGGGAGGAAGCGCCGAAGGTGTGAGGCGGGCTGGATCGAGCGGTGTGCTGCTGCTCAGGAAACCCGTGCTCAATCACAAGCACCCGAACGTTTCGTTCGACGCCACGCTTACCGACCGGTCAACCGACTGCCACACCTTCCGATGGAAGTGGTTGCGGTCCTTCTTGGAACGTGAAGGTCCTCCGTTCCACCGCCGATACCTGTGAATGCCGCAACGAGATCCTGCCACGACGACTCGCACAAGCCAGGAGAATCCAGGAATGCAGCGCTTGCGACGCTCGATCGAGGCATGGACGTTCGCCTTGGTCCTGGCCGGAGCCATCCTCTGGGTTCCCGTAACCCGAGCCGACGTGCCCTTCCTCGTCACCCTTAACGGAGTCCCCGGTGACTTCGTTTGGACCGGGACGCCGTACCGTTGCGAGAATGGGGCGGGCACATGCACCGTATGGGATCAAGGCGATAGCACGCTCCGAGCGCGGGTCGAGGGGCAGGGCCGCATCTGGGAATTCACGTTCGCTGCTCCCGGAACGCGACGGCTCTCCCCCGGCGTCTACGACTCGACGAGTCACGACAACATCTTTCCCACCTCGCGAGCCCGCTTACGTGGCGTGCGCGACGACGTCTATGGTCCGTGTTCCGACCAGGCACGGTTCCACGTCCGCCGGCTCAACCGTGCGCCCAACGGTTCGATCCGATCGTTCTGGGCGACCTTCTCCGTCGCGTGCGGACCAGCGCTCGACTCCCAGGTGGGCGAAATCCGCTACGGCGTCGACACCACCCTCTACGTCACGGCCCCAGGTGAGGTCGGCCGATTCGTCGGGAACCCGATCGACTTCGATCTCACCGCCATGGATGCCGAGGGGCGGCCCACGACGTTCTCGCTGCTCGAGGGTCCGGCCGGCGCTGTCCTGGACGACCACGGAACCGGCATCGCGTCGTTTCACTGGCCGAGCGGGTCGAGCGCGAAGGGCCTGACTCGCGTCGTCGTACGCTGCGCGAACGATCAGGGTGTCGCCGACACCTCGATCGTGATGCTCCGGACCGTGATCCCCGCGAGCCTGTCGCTGTGGAGCACTCCAGGACACGCGGCCCTGCCGGACCCGGTTGAGTCCTGGGACAACAGCAACGCGCTCTTCGACGTTGTGGGCGAGAACGCGGGCAAAGACGTCCGCGCGACCCTCGTCACCTCCGCAGGGGAATGGATCCTATTGTTCGGATCGACCAGCACGCGTCCCCTGGCACCGGGACCCACGCCGGTCACCACCACCATGCGGCTGACGAAGAACGGAAACCGCTGCGGCAACAACACCCCAGGCTCTTTCGATGTGCGGAAGATCCGCTATGCGCCCGATGGCACGCTGCGCGCGTTCTGGATCGTGTTCGCGCAGACCTGCACGGGCTCCCTCAACGGTGACCTGCGCTTCCAGGCGGACACGTCGGTCTACCTGCGCGCGCCTTCCTACGTCGCGACGGAGGTGGGGCGACCCTTGGACCTGAACGTCTCGGCGGACGACACGCGCGGCCTTCCCGTCTCCCTGCTGGCGATCAGCTCACCGCCCGGCGCCTCGGTCGTCGATCACGGGGACGGCACGGCCTTGCTGTCCTGGCCGACCGGCGCGCCGGCGACCGGCTTTCATCCGGTGACGTGGGTGGCGACGAGCAGCGATGGCTCGGCCGACACGATGACCACCACGATCGAGGCGTTCCGACCGGCGCTCTTCACGATCCAGGGACCGGCGGCGGACCCGATCGCCGCAGGCATTGACCTTCGACTGACGGCCAGTGACGGGACCGTCACGGCCAGCAGCTTTCCGGACAGCGCGGTCCGGGTCACGTTCTCGGGGAGTGGACACAACCTCGAGTACTACTTCCAGTCGACCTGGTCGCGCGCCTTACGCCATGGCGTGTTCACGAAGGCACGCCGATTCCAGGTGACCGAGTTCGACGAGCCGGGACTTCACGTCAAGGTGGACGATCGTCTGTGCAACATGGACTCGGCGTCGTTCCACGTCCGCCGCCTGCGCAGGGCCACGAACGGGGCCGTCACGTCCTTGTGGGTCGTCTTCCACCAGAGCTGCGTCAATAGTCCGACGGTCATGACCGGTGAAGTACGTGTCGACGCCGATACCGCCTTGTACATCGAGGCGCCGTCCGAGCTATCACGAAGTGTTGGGGATCCCATCGCGTTCTCCGTGCGCGCCGTTGACACGCGCGGCTTACCCGTGACACTCGCGCCGCTCGGCCTGCCGTTGGGAGCTTCATTCAGCCAGACGGGTCCAGCCTCCGGGGACCTGGCCTGGGCGTCGGCCGACACCGCAGGCGCTCTGACGAGGATCACCTTCGTTGCGACGTCCGAGGACGGCGCCGCGGACACCGTGGTGACGTTTGTTCGGTCGTTCCCGCGCGCGTTCCTGAAGATGTGGAGTCCGCCGGGCGACTACGCCGGACTGGGTATGACCTACGACCTCCGTCCGTCGCGTGGAGCGCTCTCCATGGTGGCGTCGGGCACCGAGATGCGCTTGAACTCGTACGGCAGGCTGGGCGTCTGGCAGATCCGGGCGGTGAATCAGTCACTTCCGCAGGCGGTGGGCCGATACGGCACGACCTCCCCTTCGTGGGTCGTGGCGCCCGGCCAGCCCACGATCGAGGTCGGCACGACGGGAAGATCCTGCAACAACTTCGGCAGCTACCAGATTCGCCGCATCGGGTGGAACGCCGATGGAGGCGTGAAATCACTATGGATGACGTTCGTGACGAGCTGCGGCAGCTCGCCAGGGC
>JBKJXJ010000318.1:0-8420 GCA_046716125.1 Candidatus Eiseniibacteriota bacterium | reverse complement strand
ATTGGTATAAGTGACAGCCCTGCTGGCGCTCCGCTCCAGCCCCGCTCCTCGCGCGACCCCCGACGCTCCCCGGCCGGCGCACGCGCCCCGACCGGCCCCAATAGACCGGCGGCCGGACCCCCGAGGGGAGCCCGGCCGCCGTGGTTACGGTGCTGCGTCAGTCCAGCATGACGCCGCGGGCATTGAGCGTCTGTCCCGCGACCTTGAGCTTGTAGAAGTACACGCCGGCACCCATCGCCTTGCCGTTCGTGTCACGGCCATTCCATTCCAGCGTGTGACGGCCGGCGGGGTATTCGGCGTCCGCCAGCACGGCGAGCCTGCGACCGGAGATGTCGTAGACCGCGATACTGACCTTCTCCCGCTTGGGCAACGCGAACGTGACGAAGGCCTCGCGCGACGGGTTGGGCGCGATGGCGAAGCTCAGCTCCACCGGCGTCGGGTCCACGCCCAGCGTCGGGTTGGTCGTGATGTCCGCGTTGTTGCGCGGCTGGATGCGCCAGGGCGTGCCGGCAAACAACGTCCCGGCGATCTCGAGCACGCCGGTCACCGTGACGTACTGACCCTGGGTGGGATCGAACGTACGGGTGATGTTGTTGTCGATCAGGATGGTGTCGGGGTTGCTCGGATAGGGGCCGGCAACGCCGAAGCTCTGGCCGGCCGAGCGCTCCTCGATGGTCTTCACGTCCACCACCCGCACCAGCATGCCTTCGTAGTCCTCGGAGTTGAGCGAACTCTGAGAGGCATCGCACGCGGTGTCGCGCAGGGCCGCGATGGTCTGCACCACCGGGGCCGGCGCCGCCACGACACCTTCGTCGCGCACGAACACGTTGCCGGCCATCTGCGTCTCGCCGAAGAACTCGACGACCGCTCCGGCCAGGATGTACTGGCGGCCGACCGTGAGCGGGGTCACCGGGGCGAACAGCTGGAGCCCGCTCCGGAGCCCGCCCGCCGCGGTCTGGAGGAAGAAGGTCGAGCCATAAACCGCGGTGCAGACGCCACGCGTGGTGATGCGATCACCGCTGGTGGCCCCGACTCCCGCGAACGACGAGCGATCCACGCACGGAGCACCGCCCAGCGCCGCGGCATCGGGCGCCTGGATCAGCGTGATCGGCGTGATCCCCTCGTACATCGTGCGAGACCCGGCCACGGTCATCGTCTGGCCGTTCGCCGAGTTCACCACGCCATTGACCGTGACGCCCTGGGCGTCACCAGGCGACAGGCCGGTCGTCACCTTGAGATGCACGATGTTGGTCGCGACCTGGCGGATCGCAACGTCCGGCGGGCCGAGGGTCGAGGCGATCGTGTAGTTGAGCTCGTCCTCGGCGCTCGCCAGGGTCAGGAAGCGGTCGAACACGACGCGCATCGTGTCGGCGTGGATGAAATAGGCGTCGGTGATGCTGGGCGGCGAGGAGTCGAACAGGTCGGCCGCGTCGCGCAGTTGGATGCGGTAGCCGCGGGTGCGCTGCTCGTAGATGCCCTGGGCCGAATCCACCAGCGCGCCGAGCGGGAGCGGCGTCACCGCCGTGAACGAGAGCGTTCTGCCGTCGATGAACACCGAGTCGCAAGGACCCAGGGAGCCCGCGGGACAGATCACGTTGTCCACGACGATCATCGAGCTGAGGGTGCCGATGCCGCCGGGCTGGAGCGAGTTGCGGACCACGCGGTACTTGTGTGCCGTGCTGGGCGCGGTGTTGGCGGTGAGACGCACGAGCGTGCCTTCGTACTGTTCGGCGAACACGTTGGTCGGCAACTCCTGGATCTGGGTCGCGGTGCCGCGGAAGAACGGCGGCAGCGCGTTGCCCTGGCTGATGCGACGCACGGCGGGGAGCGGCCCGGTGAACGCGCTCCCGGAGAAGTAGCTGCGAATCTCGAGGCCGCCCTGGAACTCCTCGAGCCGCCCGTAGCACACGACGCTGTCACCGACCGCGAGGTTGGGCGTGAAGAGCCCGACGTAGTTGGTGCCGCCGGTGAAGACGTCCACGCCCGACCACGGCCCGCCTTCGGAGTTCTGGATGTAGAAGCCGAACCCGGTCGGGAACGTGTCGAAGCCGGTGATGATGCCGGCGATGCCCTCGACCGTATCGGGCTGGACCGGATGCGGGACGGCGCTGGGATTCTGGATGAACGACACCTTGTAGAGCGTGTCGGGATAGGGGCAGCCGGGGCCGAAGGGCGGTCCGTCGCAGATCCCTCCGGTGGTGCCGGGCGGGTACACGACAGCCCAGGCGGACGTGGCCGCACACATCAGAAGCAGTGTTCCGAGGATCAGGGAAGCCTTGGATCGCATGGTGCACCCCTTTGTCACGGGTTGTCAGGAACGAAGTCGGCGCTGGACGGGGTCGGGCTGGTAAAGGGCGAAGCCTCCTTGCGCGTTCGGGTCGGCGCACAGATCAGTCTCGGTTTCGCGGGACCGCTTGAAGATTCTTTGACCGAAAAGGAACGCGATATGAGGGTAGACTACGCTATGGGCTAAGGCAAACGAAAACATGGTGATAGGGTGTTTTCAGGGTGGCGGCACGGCCGCGGGAACCCCGCTCAGGGGCAGACGCCGAGACCCATATGCTGAAACACCTTGCACAGGAAACGGTTCACGTTCCCGAAGCCGTTGGCCCCGCCCAGGGGCGTGGTGAAGACGATGAGTCGGCCGGAGGCGGTCCCCGCGACCGGGACGGTCACCGCGATGGGGATGTCTCGGGTGTCCAGCGGTGAAAGCGTGCTATCCCGGGCCCAGAGGGCGACGAAGTTCGTATCGCGGACGGCGAAGCCGCGCAGACCGTTCGTATTGATGTTGTTGCGCAGGCTGTCGTCGAGCACCGTGCTGCGCAGATCGCTGCGATAGGTGACGGGGGGAACGACAAGCGTGTCGGTGTAGCCGGGCTTGATGCTCCAGGAGACGGAGGTGTCGGCCTCGCCCGCGAGCGGGGCGTAGATGAAATCGCTGCTGCCCATGTAGCGCGTCACCCAGTCCGGTCGAAGCGCCCCGATCGCCCGGTGGCCCTCGATCAGGTTAAGGCTCTCGATCATCAGCTTGCCGCCGCCATCCAGGTAGAGGGCCATCCCATCCTGGTAATCCCGCATGACCCTGGAGAAGAAGCCGGTCTGGCCCTGGGTGCCGCGGTACCAGACCACGGCGTCGAACAACCGGAAGGTCTGGGCCAGGTCCTTGACGCTGCGGAACGGCTGGGTGTGTTCGAGCCGCAGGATGCTGAGGCTGCCGGCCGGAAGATTGCGGGCGGCCAGCCAGTAGGGGTTGTCGAGCGGGCCGACAGCGCCCGGCACGTCGTCCACGAGCAGGAGTTGCGGGTGCACCCCCGGCGCCGAGGGCGCGCGCACGACCCAGCGCACACTGTCCCATGCGCTCAGCCGTCCGCCGTCGTCGATCGCCCGGATGAAGGCCTGGCGCGGCCGTGTGGTCGGGTACTCGCCCGCCACCTTGAAGTCGGTCGTGTCGAGTGTGAAGCCCAGCCCGTTCACGAGGTGCAACGCCGCCGGCACCGTGTCGAGCCCGACCAGGAAGCGCAGCGACCGGGTGTCGCCATCCGGGTCGCTCGCGGTCCAGGCGAGCGTCACCGAGGCGTACGTCGTATCGGTCGGCACATGCCGCTGGATGAACCGGACGGTCGGCGCCTGGTTGCTGAACTGGAAGTCCTGGAGCGCCGGCGTCGGATCGCGCTGCCCGGCCGGGGCGTTCACCGGCGAGTCGGACGGCCGCGGCGTCGGATCGTTGTCGATCGCCCGCACCCGGAAGGTCGGCATGGCGTAGCCGGCCGGGGTGTGGATGGTGAACAGGCTGTCGGTGCGGTTCGTGAACACCCAGTGCGCGCTCTCAGGCTGGGCTGGATTGTCAATCATGAACTCGTAGCCGACGATCTCCCCGTCCGGATCGCTGCCGAACCAGAACAAGCGGACGACGTGGTTCACCGTGTCCAGCGACCCCTGCACGAACAGCGTGGTCTCGGGCGGCAGGTTCTGCACGGCCAGGATCTTCTTCTTCGCGCAGCCGGCCATCGCGACGATCGCGAGCAGGGCGGCCAGCACGATGACACCCGCGATCCGGCGCATCACTGGAAGCCCTCCCGATCCGACTTGACAATGAGGAACTTGCCCACGGTCTTTTCGCCGCCATCCCGATCCTCGACGGAGTAGAGGTAGAGGCCGGTGGCCGCGGCCTGCCCTTCGCGGGTAATCATGTTCCAGGCGAACGTGGTGCCGGACATCGTCGGGGCGTTCACGTCGAGCTCGCGGGTCGGGTCGTAGACGCCGCGCGCGCCTTCTCCGCGGTAGGTGCCGCCGTCGAACTCGGTCTGGTAGACCAGGTCGCCCGAGAGGGTGTAGATCCGAAGCGTGCAACGCGCGGGCAGATTGGTGAACCAGAGGTAATGGTCACGCACCTGACGCCCGCGATCCCAGCCCGCCTCGACCCGGTAGGGGTTGGGGAAGACGTAGACCCTGCCGCGCTCCTTCTCGCCCGCCGCCGGCGCGGGCACCGCCAGCGTCTTGTTCTGGGCGATCCCGCTCTCCAGCGACTCCACCTCGACGTTGCCCAGGTCATAGGCGGTGACGGCGACGAAGTACTTGAAGCCGTTCTTGAGCGCCGGGACGCGGTAGCGATAGCGGTACTGGACACCGTCGATGATGGTGTCGCTCCGGACTGCCGCGAAGCCGGTGTTGAAGCCGGTGGTGTCGTTGGGCGATCCGGTCTTGTCGAACTGGCCGGTCAGGGCGAGGTTGTTTCGGTCCTCCCCGACGTAGACCCGGTAGCCTTCGAAGTCGAGGGGCAGCGCGCCCGTCGAGTCGGCGAAGAACTCCGGAGCGTCGTCCCAGTAGAGGTCGAGCGCCCGGTCCCGCGACACCACCCTGAGCCGCGGCGAGGGCGGCGGCACCGGGACCTTGTAGCCGCGGTCGAACGCGCTCTGGGCGAAGCGCGCATGCTGCTGGCACTCGGTGGGGTCCGCGAGTCCGGCGCCGCCCACCAGCGCGAAGTCCACAACGATGCTGTCGCCCGGATCGATCTGGGCGAACGGACCGACCGCGAGCAGGGTGACCGGGTCGCCCGACCGCGGCTGCAGATCGGCGGCCGAGAGGTCCTGGACCGTGCCGGCGCTCAGGATCGCGTACCGCTCGGTGTCCTCGTCGCGAAGCTCGCTGCCCGGGGAGTAATCCCAGGCCGCCAGCGTGACCTGCTTGGTATCGATCGGCTGGGGCCCGGTTCCCAGGAGTTTGATCCCCACCCAGACCGGCACACGCTCCAGGACGCAGCCGCTCGGCACCGGTTGATCCGCGCAGTAGTGCTCGCGGATGAAGCGGAGCGAGTCGTCGTACTGGATCCACTTCTTGTCGAACCAGCCGCCGATGGTGCTGGCGCCGCCGCTCGGCGGCCACACGCCGTATGCGTTCTTGGGGCCGCTCGCCATCTCGGCGTAGAAGCCCACCCATGCGTCGGCGAGCGGAGGTCCCACGTTCTTGATGACGTAGTGGAAGATGACCAGATGCTTGTAGTTCGAAAACGACCAGGCGTAGTTCTCCTGGCGCACCAGGATGTTGATCGGGCGATGGTCCTCGCTGTTGTTGGCCGACCGCTTGGCGGGCCTATCGCTGAACTCGCAGAAGTAGTCCTGCTCGCTGATCGCGTCGGGATGGAACGCGCGGCTGTTGGGCAGGGTCGAGCGCGTCCGGATCTCGATACCGGCCGGGGAGTATTCGGTGGCCTGCTGCGCGCTGCTCCCCTGCGCCCCGTCGAGCGCCCCGGTCACCACCCCGACGAAGGCGCCCGAATCGTCCACCGCACGGGCGCCGATCCAGATCCCGCCGCGCACCATGTGCTCGTAGCCCGTCCCGAGAGGGTATTCCATCGAGGGCGAGCGGGTGACGAAGTTGTTGCCCACGAACCCGTAGTTCGTGACCGTCACGCCCATCAGGTTGTTGTCGGTGACCTTCACCGCGAAGCGGGTGGATTCGGCCAGCGTCCCCTGGGCCCCGAGCGGGCCCGGCGCCGCCGGCCCGGCGATGTGGTCCGACTCGCCCGCGACCGCGCCCGCCGCGAGGACGCAGCCGAGCGCCAGCGGGATCATCCGACGCATCGCCAGGAGCGCCGTCACTTGCGCCTCTGGTAGCGGATCACCTTGCCGAGCGCGCGGTCGGCGACGTAGACCAGCGAATCGTCCGCCGCCACCGCCACCGGCTGGACCAGGGCGAAGCCCTCGGCGTCGGGTTCGACGTTGACGCGCTGTACGAACTCGCCGTACGGGTCGAAGCGCAGCACGCGCTGGTTCCCGGTGTCGGCGACGTAGACGAACCCCTTCAGGTCCGCGGCCACGTCCTCGGGCACGCTCAAGGTGGTGTCCTGAGCCGTGTCGAGCTTGTAATCGCCGCCCGAGACCGGCTCCGAGAAGCGCTGCACCCAGTTCTTGCCGAGGTCGGCCCCGAACAGCGTCGGCCCGCCGAGCACGGCGGGTCCCGCGAAGTAGAGGCCACGCGGGTCCAGGACCGAGCCCTGCCCGGACCCCTCGTCCGCGTAGGGAGCCGGATCGCCCACCCATCGATCGGTCCCCGGCATGCGCCGGTCGGGAGGCTCGCTGCCCGGGACGACCGGCCGGTAGCGACGGATCTGAAACACCAGCGAACGCGTCTTGATGCGGTCGTCCGTCGGGTCCGGGATGAGCACGATGTAGGAACCGGCCACGTAGACCCGGCCCAGATGGTCGGCCGCCACGCCCTGCACGTAGGCCATGCTGGTGTCGGTGAACGTGCTCACCGTGTCGCCGCCGAGCAGCCCGTACTGGCGCACCCGCCAGTAGGTCGAGAGGTCGGAGACGCGACCGGTCACGGGGTCGCGCGCCAGCGTCGTGTCGCCCTGGTCGAGCACGAACACGCTGCCGGCGGCCGCGCACATCGCGTGGGGGTTGAAGAGATTCAGGAAGTCGATCCCGGGCAGCGGCGCGGGCGAAGGCGGCCTCGCCTTGAGCGCGTAGCCGTGCACCCCGCCGCGCGGCGCGGTGCCGAAGCCGGGCCGCTGGAACAGCAGGAAGAGCTGGGTGCCCGAGCCCTGGGTCAGCAGGAGATCGGCGATCCCGTCCATGCCGGTCCAGGTCGCGACCATCTGGTAGCTGTTGTCGGTGGAGTACCCGCGCCCGGTGCGGGTCTCGGTCGGGAGCGGGAAGGAGGTGCCGCACCCGGCCATCACTGCTGCGAGGGCGGCGGCCAGTCCGATGAGGGCGATGAGTCTGCGCATCAGAACCGGATCCCCAGCGTCACGCGGTTGATGGCGCCCAGGAACCCGCCGTTGGTGTAGGCATAGTCGAGCGTGCCCCGCATCCCGCCCAGCTCGGCGTTGACCCCGGCCCCGGCCGAGAACTTGAGAGCGTCCGCGTTGAAGTTGTAGCCGCTGCGCAGCGCCAGCCGCCCGAGCCACATCCACTCGAGCCCCGCCTTGACCGCCTGCGTGTTGTCCGCCGGCTGATTGGCCTCGAGCGCCAGCGTCAGGCGCTGGCTGGCGCTCTCGATCGGCTCGAAGGCGATGCCGTAGCGGAAGATCGTCGGCGCGTCGAAGCCGTCGTACGAGCGCACCTCGTCGTCAGACGTGCCGGGGACGCCGTCCGGCCCGATCGAGAGGTAGCTGCCTCCGGGCTTCAGCTCGGGCGAGAAGTTCGAGAGCGACGTCGCCACCCGCACGCTGCCGAGTCCCAGGTAGTAGATGGAACCGATGTCGAACAGCGTGGAGGAGGTCGTCGGGTTGCCCACGTCCTTGCCGAGGTCCTCGCGCACGTACTTGGCGCCGACCCCGACCAGCAGCTTGTCGGTCCAGCGTCGCGCGTACGCCGCGCCCACGATGACGTCCGAGTAGACGAACGTGCGGCCGGTGCCGAACGGCTGCAGCTCACTGGTCTCCTCGATCTCGGTCGAGAGCATGCCGAGCTGGAAGCCCAGCGACCCTCCAAGCCTGCGGACGGGCATCACCCACGCGAGGTGGCTGTAGCGGATGTCGGCGGGCCACTCGATGTGCGAGAGCGCCGCCTCCTGCCGCTGCAGCGAGGCGAGGCCGGCGGGATTCCAGTAGATCGCGCTCGGGTCGTTGGCGACCGCGACGAACGACTCCCCCAGGCCGGTCGCGCGCGCTCCGAGCCCGATCTTGAGGAAGGTGCCCGAGGCGGTGCCCGCACGCTGCTGGCCGAGCGTGAACTGCGCCTGTGCGGCGGGCGCGCCGAGGAGCGAGACGCCCAGAGCGACCGGGGCCACCAGGGCCGCGAGCGCCAGCGCGCGCGAGCGCGCGATCGCGAGAGTCGCCCTAGAAATCGTAATCAAGGGTGATCCTCCATTGCGCCGGCGGCCCGAAGTTGGACGGATCGTCCACCTCGGCGACCTTGGTGAAGTCCTCGGTGACGTCGAACACGGTCGGGTCGTACTCGCCCACGCCCCACACC